>JAJOKM010000117.1:7153-11440 GCA_021129835.1 Thermodesulfovibrionales bacterium
TCCCTCTCCCTATCTATCATCGTCATTCCTGTTTGGAATACATCGTAGGTGAAAGAGACTGTTGCTGATATAGGAAAGGGAGGTTTCATGTCTGGTAGCGTTAAAGAAAATCTACTCTCCCTCTCGAGCCTAAACTGCTCGATGAAAACCTGCATATTGCATATCTCAAGGTAGTTTTTTGCAGATTCTGCTATCTTCATCTGCACTTCTTCAAATCTCATCATAGCTCCTCCCCAAGTATAATATTCGTAACTATTCAGGTTGTTAAGTTCACCCCGTAACCTTGAACCTGAGCAGTTACGTCGCTTCTATAAGGATTGTTATGCTCACCCGCCTGTTTCTTGGATCAAACGGGTCATCCTCAATCAGGGGCTTCGTAGCAGCATGACCGGTGATCTTTGCAATTCTTTCTATCCCTATGCCGTGCCTGCCAAGCTCCATTCTTACTGCAGATGACCTCATTACAGAGAGTTCCCAGTTTGTGATCTGCCCAGCTACAAATGGTTTTGCATCTGTATGCCCCTCAATCACCAGCATATTAGGAATATCCCTGATATAATCACTGATCATCGCTAAGGCCTTTTCAGCAGATGGATTAAGTTCTGCCCTTCCGAGTTCAAACATCGGCTCCCCTTCAAGATCAACTAACTGGATTCTTACTCCTTTTTCGACAATATCAACAATAACTTGGTCCTTCATGTGTGCTAACTTCAGTGTGATTGCCTCTTTAAGTTTCTCCTCTAAAGCCAAAGCAAAAAGCTCTCTCTCGGTTTTTGCCGGTCGTGTAGGCAAGATTTCTATTGCTTGAATGACACCGGGCTCCTTTTCCTCAAACATATGGCCTGCTTCTTCAAAAATAGAAAAATGCTTGAAGTACTCTTCTAACATTATCCTTCTTTCCTCGGAGACCATAGCGAGGAGCCACATTAAAAGGAAGAATGCCATCATCGCCAAGACAAAGTCTGCAAAGGCGATCTTCCAACTCCCGCCATGTGCTTCGTCATGCCCTTTTTTAATTCTTTTGATGATTATTGTTTTTCCCGAGTTGTCCACCTAAGAAATACCTCCTGTTTGTTAGTTGGCAGTAACCAGTGGCTAGTGGCTAGTGACCAGTGGCTAGTGACCAGTGACCAGTTAACTGACTGCTGATCACTCATCACTCATCACTGTCTGTGGTCATTTGCCCTTTAGCTGCCTACTCGCCTCTTCAATTTCTAAAAATAGTGGTTTTGTATCGGCAGGAATGGCCCTTCTACCAAATTCGACCGCGATCTGAGGAGCTGCACCGCCAACGAAGGCTACAAGGGCAACCTTCAGCACAGCCAAGAAGTCCCTTTCTTCGTGGGCAATGGCCTCCATGTTTTTTGCTATAGGACCAGCAAATCCATAGCAGAGCAAAACACCCAACATAGTCCCGACCAGGGCGGCGCCAACTGCCGCGCCCAGAACCTCAGGAGGCTCAGCAATCTTTTCCATCGTCAAGATAATCCCTAATACAGCAGCCACAATACCTATGCCGGGGAAAGACTCTGCTATATAGGCTACACTCTTCACTGGCTTCATTAGTTCTGCGTGGCATGTATCTAATTCAGTATCTAATAGGGCGTCGAGTTCATAGGGCTGTATGCTTGTTGTCATAACAGTCCTCAAGGTGTCAGTAACTAGTGCTACGGCGTGGTGATTCTTAAGAAATTTGGGATATTTACTAAAAATACTGCTGCCTCCTGGATCATCCACATCTGCCTCGATGGATACGAGCCCCTCCTTTCTGATCTTCGAAAATATCTCGCCCAACATCATTAAGACTTCTGTATAGTCTCCCTTAGAATATGTCTTGCTTGTGAACATTTTGACAAGACTAGATATAATTCCCTTCATCCCCTTAGCAGAGGCGGAAATTATAAGGGCGCCGGCAGCTATACCAAAGATTATTAGGGCCTTCTCTCCAGATAAAAGTATATGAATATTGCCGCCTTGCGTTACGAAACCACCAACCACTGCGGCTGTAACCACTATAAGGCCGATTATCACAAGCATCTATATTACCTCTCTCCTTTCTCTTAATATTTCCTTCTGTTTTTTGAAAACGAACCTTGTTATCTCATCCCTCACTTCTTCGTCTATGGCTATAAGCTTAACCGAAATAGCAAATCTATCCTCAAAATCATTAACTGTAACTACTTCCCCATAAACATAAATGGTAATAGGCGGGATCAATGGAAACATCATCTTTACCTCTAAGATATCTCCTGAATTATACCTTTCTGTAGAGCTGAACCTCAAGCCGCTACCACTAATATTGACCTTTGTTAATGGCAGCGAGCAGAATTCATCTCGATGCAAAGAGAGCATAGCAATAATAGAATTGAGTTTGGCATCTAACATCTTCAGCCAGTCAGTGAGGAGCCTGTCTTCAAGATCAGCCAATGCCTGAAATTCCCCAGCCAAAATCCCTCCTGATACCCTAGACCTGATAGTATTCCGCTCTTCAGGCGGTACAAGGCGAACTTTCATCGGAATATCGGCATCTACTCTCGAAAATTCCCTCACTTCTAAATATATGTCATCTCCGCTCTTCTGCATTTTTTTGCCTCTTTGCTGATGCACTCATTTCTCTATAACGAAGACAGGATAATAGAAGCTAAGCGCCAAGGCCACTCAATATAGAGACTGTTTATCGATGTATTATTATCTCTACCCTTCTATTTTTTGCCCTGCCCTCAGGGGTGTCATTATCCGCAACAGGCCTGTATTCACTATAACCGGCTATCGAAAACCTGGCCGGGCGAAGCCCTCTCTGGATAAAAAAATCGAGGGCGCTTGCTGCCCGTGCCGTCGAAAGCTCCCAATTAGACCTAAACCTTCCTCCAGGCCGCAGAGGCACATTATCGGTGTGCCCTTCGATGGTGATCCGCCCGGGAACAGCATCAAGTCTCTCTGATAGTCTCTTAAGGATATCGAACGACCCCCGTTTTATATCTGCCGAGCCCGATGGAAAGAGCGCGGCACCAGGAAATGTCACCACAATACCCCTTGGTTCGACCCTTACAAAAGCCCCTTCGACACCTATTATATCCTCTTTTATGGCCGCTATTAAGTCCCTCATCCTGCCTTCGCCAATAGCTATGGGATCCCCTATGGGAGCTTCCATGACCATAAAGACACCTCTTAATGATTCCGCAAATTTTTCCTTCTTTACTACATCTATCATAGAGAGAGCAAAAAGCGCCATGAAGAGGGCAAGCAGTATGGTTACAAAGTCAGCGTATGGGAGTAACCACTTCTCGGCACTCTCATTGGTCCCTTCTTCTTTGCGAGACCTTCTTCTCACCTCTACCTCCTCTTTGCTATCTTAATTTCCCTTTCTCTGCCAAAAAGGCGTTCAGTCGGGCCTTGAGAAAGTGCGGATTCATCCCTTTTTCTACCCCAAGGACGCCCTCGACAATTAATTCCCGTACAAATATCTCCTCTTTCAGTCTACTCATTATCTTTTTACCCATGGGGAAGAAGAGGAGATAAGCGCTACCGATGCCGTAGATCGTAGCGACAAAGGCAAGGGCAATGCCTGCCCCTATCTTTTCAGGATAGGCGATATCCCTCATAACCAAGATCAGCCCCAGAATAGCACCGATTAATCCCAAGGCAGGGGCATACCCGCCTGCGGCATCAAATACCTTTGCCGCACTCTTCATATTCTCCTCGTAGGTGTCAATCTCCTTATAGAGCACCTCTCTTATCATTGCGGGGGGCATTCCGTCAATCACATGCGTCAGTCCCCTCCTTAGAAATGGTTCTTCGATGTTCTTTATAGTGGGCTCAAGGATGAGAAGGCCTCCCTTTCTTGCCTTAATAAGGATATCTATTATATCTTCTGCTATTTCTAGCGGAGAATAACGTCTTTTCCCAAATACCATATCGAGCGATCTAGCGGCATTAAGCAGATCTGCTGTCGAAAAACTGAGCAGAGTGGCCCCAAATGTCCCTCCAAAGACAATCAGTGCAGCAGCAAGCTGAGCAAGGTGAGCAATACCTCCTCCCTTAGCTATGCTGCCGACCACCACTGCACTAACTCCTATAATAAGCCCTAAAAACGCTGCAATACTCATAATACTCTTATCGACAATAATAACCTATTGCTTTACTTTAAAACAATGAGGCAATGGGGTCAGGTCTTGAAATATCAGTTATTCAATATTTTAAGAATAAGAAGGTTATTCCTGTCTTTATCTGTTCTGAATATCTTATTTTTTGCGTTACCTCTTGAGGTTATGTGGTATAAGGCTCCAT
>JAJOKM010000149.1 GCA_021129835.1 Thermodesulfovibrionales bacterium
CGTTCGCAATGACAGGTGAAGAACAATAGCAAAAAAGGGTATTTACAGAAGAAAATAGGCAAAAGTTTTTTGACAATACCCAGAAACATAGGAGGAGGGCAAAATGCTAAGCATGACTGAATTAAAGGAGATCGTATCAATGGAAGGAAAGGAAGGTTATTTTGTAAGCCTATATCTTAATGTCGACCCTCTGCTCAACAAAAAAGGCGACTATATAGTGCATCTCAAAAACATGGTAAAAAATGCCGTAGACAGGGTAGACAAGGATGTGCATAAAAAGGTAAAGGACGACATCGAGAGAATTGAAAATTACGCCCTTGCAAACAAGAGGCTCTTTAAAAAAGGACTCGTCCTTTTAAGTTCTAAGGCTAACCTATTCTGGAAAGAATACAACTTTGGCGTGCCTATTAACAACGAACTGATTATAGATAAAACTCCATATACAAAACCCTTACTGGACATTCTTGATACTTATCAAAGGTATGTAGTCTTGCTTGTTGACAAAGAGTCTGCCAGAATATTCGTTGTTTTTCTTGGAGAGGTTGTGGAATATGGTGAGGTTCATACCCCAGATATACCAGGAAAACATAAAAAAGGAGGCTGGTATGCCTTATCGGAAAAGCAGTATGAAAGACATATAGATCATCATATAAGCCTGCATCTCAAAGATGTGGCAGAAAGACTGGATTCTTTCCTTGGAGGTGAGTATGTTGGAAGGCTGATAATTGGAGGCTCCGATGAAGCTGTTTCTATGGTAAGAGGCATGCTTCATAAGACAACACTTGATAGAATTATTGGAACTGTAAGGGTAGAGATGTTTGCCAAACCTGAAGAAGTATTAAAGAGGGTAGAGCCTATTGTCTATGATTATGAAAAAAAGAAGGAAAGGGAGACCATCGAGACCCTTATTGTAAAGACGATGAAGAATGACAATGCCATCCTTGGTCTGGATAATGTCCTTAATGCACTGCAAGAGCAAAAGGTAATGAAGCTTGTTTTTATAAAAGATTATAAGGCAAATGGATATCTATGCACTTCATGTGACTTTTTGACTACTCAAAAAGTCAATCCATGCCCTTACTGCAAAGGCAATATGGAGACCGTTGATTGTATGGTGGATCTGGCTAGTGAAAAGGCAGCCCGGCAAGGCGCATTAATCGAAGTCGCAGCTGAGGATAAGAGATTATTTGATGCAGGGGGGATAGGGGCGTTTTTGAGATTCTAGGGCTGCTTATATCATTCCCTTAGTTTCTCTTCTTCTTCCTGCGCCGTCTTGCACTCGATACACAAGATAGTTACGGGTCTTGCTTCGAGCCTTTTTATCTTTATTTCTTCACCACAGGCCTCACATGCCCCGTATGTGCCGTTATTTATTCTTTCCACTGCCTGGTCTATTTTCTTTAGCAGTTGCCTCTCCCTTTCCTTGAGCCTCAGCATAAGGCTTCTGTCAACTTCAGCCGATGCCTGATCTCCCATCTCTGGAGATCCCACTTCATCAGATAAGGAACTTAAGGCAGTGCTGGCTTCTGCAAGAAGCACTGCTTTTTCCTCGATTAACTTTTTCTTGATTTCTTGAATCTTTTTCTCTCTCGGAGAGACATCTTCGCCTTCCTTCATTTTTCCCTCTTTCCTCATAATTTAAGCCTCTTAAAAAGGCTGGATACTCCAAAATTTGTAATAGTTCACCGCTCCATCCTCGTTCCCCAAGGTTTTGTGGAGTTTTGTATGGCCCGTTCCCAGAACTGGCTATACACCAGCCTTTGTAATCCAGCAATAGTTCAGCGCTATAAATCACTCAATTTAAATTGGAAATATGATAACAGAAATAGCAAGAGATAGTCAAGCAGTTTGACAGCTTAAAAACACGGTTCTTCTCCAAAAGTAGTAGCTATTCGCGGGAATAGCTCTTTGAAAACGCAACTTTAGTACCCTGTTGCCTTATATGAAAGTATAAGCATTTGAAAGGGCATATCTCTTTCCGGTATAATTTATACTAAAAATGAAGATATTGGCATTTCAGGGCAGTCCGAGGATAGAAGGAAATACAGATATCCTGCTAGGAGAGATACTAAATTCAATTGGTAAATCAGGACATGAGATTCAATTGTTTAGGCTCAATCTCATGGACATAAAGCCTTGCCAGAACTGTAGTGGGTGCAACAAGACAGGCAGATGCATTATAAACGATGCCATGACCGGGATATATGATGCCATCAGGGAGGCAGACAGAATAATTCTTGCCTCTCCTATCTTCTTCTTCGGGCTCACCGCACAGACAAAGGCAATGATTGATAGATGCCAATCCTTCTGGTATGAAAAATACATCTTAAAGAGACCAATCCCCGCGGGGCATAATGGAAGAAAGGGGCTCCTGCTGTTAGCAGGTGGAATGAAAAAAGGGATAGGTGGGCAGTGTGCAGAGGCAACAGCCAGGGCATTCTTCAGGACTATAAGCATCCCCGAGCATAAGACGCTGAGTTTCATGGAAATTGATGCCAGAGGGGCAATACTCAAACATCCAACAGCCTTAAACGAAGCTCATACAGCAGGTAAAGGCTTAATTGATCTGTCAGGGGTGTGATAAAGGAACCAGATTTGCAACTACTGAGGTTCACGGTTATAAAGGATAGTTATCAGTTATCAGGTGCCAGTTATCAGTTAACGTAAACCGTAAACTGTGAACCGTAAACTGTGAACCTGACAACCTGAGTAATTACATCAAGGCTATGAATATCATTACGAAAGTAGCAGAAGAGAAGATCAGAAGGGCAATAGAAAATGGAGAATTTAATAACTTAAAAGGCAAAGGCAAGCCTATTATATTTGAAGATGAGACATGGATACCAAAAGAGTTGAGGTCTGCCTACAGGGTTCTTAAAAATGCAGGATGTATTCCCCCTGAACTGCAACTCAGAAAAGAGATAATCAGCTTGTGGGATTTAATTAGCACAATAGGTGATGACAAAGAGAGGCTGAAGAGACTCAGGGAACTGAATTTTAAGATATTGAGACTGAATATGCTCCGGAAAAGCCCCCTTAGTATCGAGGACTTTCCTCGCTATGAGCAACAAATTTTCGAAAAAATTATTGGGTAAGATTACGCGTGCGATGGCCCCCTCGCTCCAAAGAAATGTCACTAAAATCTCCCACATACCCAACAGGATACACAGGAAAGGGCATCAAGGTAGATTTAACCAAAAAAGAGATCGCCGTCTTTGATGCACCCGAAGAGCTATACCGCAAATACCTTGGCGGCAGAGGCATTGGTGTAGCAATAATCGCAGATAGGATTACTCACACTTATGACTCTGCCGAAATTCCATTAATCTTTGCCACAGGTCCTCTCGTCGGCACACCTTCGCTTACATCGGGAAGGATGTCGGTTATATCTCGTTCGCCATTGACAGGGACAGTATTTGACTGCTCTGTCGGTGGTCGATTCGGCACAGAACTAAAAAAGGCAGGTTATGACTATATTGAGATAACAGGTATTTCGGATAGATGGGTAGCCCTGAATATAGAAAATAGCAGTCTGCAGATCGAGGATGCCTCTAAGTTGTCTGGCAAAAATATATCTGAAGTGGCAACTATTTTTGACAAGAAGGGCTCATATGCCGCTATCGGTCGGTCTGGTGAAGCTGGGGTGAGATTTGCATCCATTGTCTTTGATGGTCATCATCGCGCTGGCAGAGGAGGCCTTGGCGCGGTGATGGGTGCAAAGATGCTGAAGGCGATAAGGGTGAAAGGTGATGGAAAAGCGTCGGTTGCTGACCCTGATAGACTTAAAGACGCCCATAAAGAAATAATGAGGCTTTTGAGGGCGTCACAGGCTATCTTCGGGGAATTCGGCCTCTCTGAGTTCGGCACCGCTGCCCTTGTGGATCTGATCCACGTCAGGAGGATGGAGCCGACAGAGAATTTCAGAAAGACATTCTTCCCCCATTCCCATAATTACTCCGGTTATAACATAACATAAATACTATCCTTCTGTCAGAGCCGTCAGAGCCTTACCGGAGTATCCTGAAAGAGATCATCAATTATGATCCGGTCTGCATAGAAGAGGAGAAGATCGTCCCGCTGGACTGCGAAACACGGACATTTTTTCATGACATCCCTGTTATCGACGACTTTTCCCTAAAGGCAATAGGAAGGGCGCTTTCGCACAGAAAGGCTGTAATAATAAGAGATAAAGGCATCGTAACTTATGGAACCGTAACACCAGAGCAGGCATTTGTCTCATTTAGTTCGGTATGTTTTTCGACATTCGTCAAATATTTTTTTGACACCCTGATGTATCTTAGGGATTGTTCTGTCAAAAAATGGCGCCTAATAGAAAATTTATTGACACCTTTGAGGGCATATCTGAGCTATCGTCCTTCGACCCTCCATCCTTAACACATATGGCAAGGGCACCTCGCAATGAGGATGATGTCATCAAGATTCTTTCGGAGACAGGGAAGGCAGTCGTTAAGCATCGCCTTGTTGATTCATATTTCGGGAATATATCTTATGTTTATAGAGATAAGATTTATATAAGTCAGACGGGTAGCTCTATGGATGAACTCCAACATTGCATCGATGCCGTTGCCCTAAACGGATCCTCTTCAGTGGGCATTACAGCATCTTCTGAACTGTCTGCCCATAAAAATATCTATTATGAGACGGGAGACACCGCTATACTGCATGGGCATCCTAAGTTCTCCGTTATTATGTCTATGTGCTGTTTTTGGATGGATTGCAGACACTATAAAGACAGAGATAGATGTCATCAGGAGTGCGAAAAAAAGAGATCTATTTCGGGCATACCAGTCGTCTCTGGTGAGATCGGGACCGGGCCGACCGGGCTGATGCATACCGTTCCCGCAGCAATGAAAGAGGGCTAGGGCGTGATTGTTTATGGTCATGGCGTATTTACATCGGGACAGAACGACTTTCTAAGACCATTTGAGATGCTTATTGATATAGAGACTACATGCAGAAATGAATATTTCAGATTAGCAACATCTCTTTTATCGTAACCCTCACGGACTCACCAAGTGCGCTCAGGTCGTAACCGCCCTCGAGCGTAAAGACAACAGGGTTTTCGGAGCACGAAAGGATACTCTGCACAATACTCCTTACGCCCTCCCTGGAAACTCTGATGCCTGACAGGGAGTCTTCCATGCAGATGTCATAGCCGGCAGATACGAGTATGATGTCCGGAGAAAATTTAGCTACCAGTTGAGGCAATATATCTTGATAAACATAGAGATACTCCTTATTGCCAGCGCCTGCCCGCATTGCTACATTGTAGGTATATCCTGCCCCTTTTCCCCTTCCCCTTTCGATGTTGCTTCCAGTTCCTGGATAATGCGGGTATTGGTGCGTGCTGAAGAAATAGACGGTATCGTCTTCGTCAAATATGTCTTGTGTTCCGTTGCCATGATGGACATCGAAGTCGACGATGAAGACCTTTTTATATCCGATCTTCTGTGCATATCTTGCGCCGATTGCGATATTATTGAATATACAAAACCCCATTGCCCTATCGGCCTTTGCATGGTGCCCCGGGGGTCTTACCGCACAGAATGCCATCTCGATCTCTCCTCTTTTGCATCTCTCCACGGCCTCCATCACCGCACCTGCAGAATGCAGTGATGCCTCAAGGCTACCCTTTGAGAGATAAGTATCGGCGTCTAAGTATCCAGAACCGAGGCTTCTGACTTTTTCGATATGATTTTTGGTATGGACGAGAGCTATATCACTGTAGTCTGCCTTACGTGGTCCTATATGGATTAGCCTATCCCATAGTTCGGTATTTTTTAAGGTGTTTAAGATGCTGATTAATCTCTCCTTTGATTCGGGATGATGCAGAGGCATCTCATGCCTCAAGAAGACATCATCGTATATAAATCCCGTATTTCGCATGACCAAAAATATACATCAATTTAGATTAGAATTGCAAAAAAGAGAAATGCAGCTATATCGTACCCTATATAATGCCGCTTTGTTTTTACTGCTGGCTATTGGCGATTGTCCACTTCCGATGAATGGGCCTAAAACAACTTCTTCTTCATAAGTATAAAGTTGAATTAATCTATAAGGAAGTTCTACTGGGGAGGGCGATGGATGTCCAATCTTACGAGTTGACTCTGCTGGAAATGTCCAAACACTCTCAGCAGGTTCAAGAAATTCTTCTTTGGGAATGGTGTTTTTTCTCTTGTGTAGCGCACACAGTACACGGCTCAGATTCAAGTTTTTCGCTCACATCGCAGACCGGTTTTAAAACTGCTGGGAGTTCTGCCATCTCAAAGCCCAACAGACGTGCAGAGTTGAACGAAACGCCCAGGGAGTGAAAAATATGTAAAAAACCACCAGCAAGCGGAGTAATTAATCCCATGGCGCCAAGGATAACACCAGCCAGATTGGAATAGGTAGTGATGCCGTAGTTTTGCTCGATGATTCTGATTGTCTCTCTGCTCAAAGCCCTGACATATGATATTTTCCATAACTCACTGGTAGCCAGGGCAATATCGGCCGCTTCAATAGCCACATCAGATCCGCCTGCGCCCATAGCGATCCCGATATGTGCCTTTGACATTGCCAATGCGTCATTTACCCCATCCCCGACCATAATGGGCAATTTCCCTTCGCTGATGAGCTTTTCGATCACTGCTGCTTTGTCTTCAGGGAGAAGATCGGCATGACAAAAGTCAACTTCAAGCTCCTTTGCTATTTTATTGGCTACTACCGCCTGATCTCCGGTAATCAGATGGACTTCCCTTATCCCGTCATTCCTGAGGTGCTGTATGATTCTCTTGGCGTCAGGCCTGATCCTGTTCTTTATACCGATCAGACCGATCAGTTTATCAGATCTGGCTACAAAGACAGTGCTTTGACCTTCAGTGGTCAGGTGATCTGCATCTTTTCCGTACCGCCCTGTCCTGATACCATGCATGCGCATCAAATGTTTGTTGCCCACAAGGATTTTGTGGCCGTCTATACTGGCCTCCATGCCCCGTCCAACAATCACTTGACAGGCAGCATGGCCATGGACATCTATTGCCATTTCTCTTGCCTTGTCTCTGATCGCCCATGCCAGCGGATGGTGGCTGTGCAGTTCAGCGGTGGCGGCAACGCTTATCAGCTTATGCTCGGAGATTTTTTTGTTATGAATTACAATGCTCTCGACCTCGGGCTGAGAGCAAGTAACTGTGCCGGTCTTATCGAAGCAGATAACATTCGATCTGCCCACCTTCTCAAGGTAGAGGCCGCCTTTAACCAGGATGTTTTTTCGGGCGGCGTTGGCGATGGCCGCGCTGACGGCTGTAGTAGCGGCAAGGACAGTGGCACAGGGGCACGACATAATCAAAAGAACAGTCAGCACCCGATAAACGTCTTGAGTCACGATCAGGGTTCCAATCGAAACGATTATACCAAGCCTGGTCAGCCGGGCGGACAAAACATCTCCCTGGTCCATGACAGGAGCCCGGGTGGCCAGTGACTCCTCCACCATCTCGAGCATCCTTGCAAGGTATGTCTCTCTCCCCACCTTTTCTGCCCTGATGTGGATAAATCCATCGTGTATGAGAGTACCGGCAAAGACCTTGCTGCCTGTGCTCCTGTACTCCGGAACAGAGCGCCCGGTAATATGTGCATCATCTATCGTGGCATGGCCCAAAACAATCGCCCCGTCCACGGGGATACGTTCTCCGGTATGAACAGCCACGATGTCTGCGACTTTCAACTCTGATACAGGGAGTGCAACCTCTACTCCACCAATAACCCGATAGGCCCTCTTCTCACTAAGGGAAAGAATGTTGCGGATAGCCCGTCTGGATCTTTCCGTAACATAATCCTTGACCAAGGTTCCTACCCGCATGATAAAGATAATCTCTATCGCCGTCATGGCTTTGGACATAAATAGAGCCACAATAGCAGTGAAGGCCATGAACTGATGCAGGCTGTATTCTTTTTTCTCAGCAATATCCTGCACCGCTTTTTTTAGTATGGGGTAGCCAAAAAAGATGGTTGTCAGGGCTGGAAGACTAAAGATCGTCTGATTGAGGGGTGTTTTTCCGAAGGCCGACTTGATCAGAAAATAGACCGTAATAAAGGCAAGGGCCGACACCCCCAAAAGATCCCTGAGCAAGGACCTTGGTTTGGGTGTACCGCTGCCTGTCACAGTCTTTATGAAAGACTCCCTTTCAGGGCGATACCGGGCAGAAAAAAGTTCGTCCAGTTTTGCAAGGATCGAGTTTTGTGTAACCCTTTTTTCGTCGTACAGAATAACGGCTGAACCAACCACAGAATTGCTCGTGACCGCAGCTATGCCTTTCATTTCTTTCAGAGTATCGTTGACGGCAGTGAAATAAGCCAGATCTTTTTTCATCAAGAGACTCCTAATCCGTATCCTGCCGGGTATCGAATGTCTGATTCTGTAATATGACAAAGCCATGTTACCCTCCCGTATCCTTAATTCCCTAAGAGTGACAAGTTAGTTCGCTTCGCTCACAACGGCGCTGACGCTTCATCTTTTACGATTAGATGGGATGCCTTAAGAGAGACACCTCGTTGGTGAACCGTCTGCTTGATATAGGTCCTGCACTTGGCGAGAAGCTCCTTGTCACAATAAATCGTCTCGAGCGACTTTTTTGCGCTTCGATAAATAATTCTTGCCCCTGAATCAGAAGTGCTGATTACATTAAAAAATATTGCCTCTTTTGGGGATACAGAAAGAGATATGATTATGATATCAAAGCCCCTTGCAGAGAAACTCGCTCCGTCAGCGACGACAATCTCGATCTGGTCTTCATAGCCATACTTTTTTACCCATCTGCGTGCCTTGCTCGCAGTTTTCTGGTCTATCTCGAGGACTACTACAGCGGCCCCGACCATTTTTGCGATAAGCGTTGCCGTGTATGGCACGCCTCCACCAATGTGCAGGACCTTCGTCTTCGCCTCGATCTTTGCCATCTTGATCTCCTTCTGTACAACGGCCATGTACGCATTAAGATAAACCTTGCCTACCCAGTCATGGCGAGCAGCGAGTCTTTCCATCAATTTAGTTTTACCTAAAAATATGCCCTGCAAAAAGGTGTTTACCTTATAAGACAAAGATAAATGCTGCATTTATCATTCCTCCCATAGCAAATGCAATAACTATTGTTGACAGGGCAATGACCACCGCATATGCCGTCCCGAATTCCTTCATTAAGACAGGCAAGACAGCGGCACATGGGATGTAGAAGAGTGCTACGATTGCACCAACAACTGTCTGCGCCAGTGTCAAATCTAACTCTATCAGAGCGGCAACTGCCAGTTCTCGACGCACAATTCCGATTATAAGCGAGATGCTCGCCTCTGCTGGCAACCCTAATATACCTACCACAACTGGAGTGAGAAATATGCCGATGTGATAGAGCGCTCCGGTTTCATAGAGCATCCCGGCGATGAAGACACCAAAGATTATAAGAGGAACTGCCGACAGAAGATATGACTTCATCTGCATCCAGACCTTCTTTGAAACCGACTTGGGGCTTGGAAGGCGATATGGTGGAATATCCATAAGAAAGGTTGGGGCCGTTCCGGGAAGCAGTTTATTCATTATCGCCCCGGCAATGAGTATAAAAAATAAGGCAATAAGGTAAACCATTACAACGGCGATGATTGATTTTTCTGCCAAGAGTGTGATGATCGCCCCACTCTGTGCGGCACACGGAATTGCCATACACATAAGGGTGGCAACAATTATCCTTTCCCGTCTTGTATCTAATGCCCTTGTCGAGAGTATTCCGCAGACGGTGCATCCGAATCCAAGCAGAAATGGCATAACCGCTCCGCCATGCACACCCATCTTATGAAATATCGCATCTAACAGGCAGGCCAGTCTTGGCAAATACCCGGTATCCTCTAAAATGGCAAGGAATATATAAAAGGCTAATAAATATGGCAGGACCAGTGCCAGTGGCCATTCGATACCACTTATTAAGACCCCAAAACGCCCAATCAATATCTCGCGTAATATGCCCTCGGGAACTATTGCTGTGACGGCATATTTTATGGGCGGAAAGATAAAACCCTCAAAAAAGGGCAGAAGCACGAATCGCCTAAGTCCCATGCCAAGCCCGATAATTGCCCCAAAGGATGATAGCAAGACAAAGATAGCGATTGGAAGGCCAGTGGACGGCCTAATGGTCGCATCCTCTATCCTGTCTAAGAATGTGTGGTGGCGGTGGGTTATGGTCTGCACTTGGCTGGTTATCCTGCCAATTTCGACCCACCGTTGGTCATCACTGCGTTTATCGCTGAGCGGCATATTTAGTCTCTCCTGTTTTGTGCCCTTCGCGGAATACATCTTTAACAATCTATAGATAAGTTCCTTAACTCCCTCGCCAGTAATGGCGACCGTAGGCACTACCGGGACGCCTAAGAGCTCTTCAAGCCTTTTCACATCGATAGTGATGCCCATGTGCCTTGCCTCGTCCAAGATGTTAACCGCTACGATTACCGGTATCTCTCTTTCTATCAGTTGAAGCGTCATAAATAGGCTCCTCTCTAGGTTTGTTGCATCCACTACATTGATAACAACCGCATCTCCACTCTCCAGCATATCCACAGCCACTTCTTCCGCCTTATTAGTTGGCTCAAGCGTGTACGCCCCTGGTACATCAATTATCTCTGCGGCAATGCCTGCAAATTTCATCGTACCTTTTTTGAATTCTACCGTTGTACCCGGATAATTAGAAACAACCGCGCTTATGCCAGTTAATCTCGAAAACATAGCGCTTTTGCCCGTATTGGGGTTGCCCATCAGGAGTATTCTCATCCTTCCACTTCAATAAAGACCCTCTCGGCCATTCCTCTCCCAACTGCAACCTTAGCCCTGTCCACCGCAATAACTAGCGGGCCTCTGAGTGGTGCGGAGGTTATCTTTCGAACAGTCTTTCCAGTCTTGATACCTAATACCGCAAGTCGTCTTTGGATCTTATGCTCACATTCTATATGCCTTATTGTTGCTACTTCCCCTTCTGCCAGCTTACACAAATTAGTTACCATTAATACCTCTCTGAAGGTAACTGCTCAGGTTGTCAGGCTAAAGATTCACGGTTTAAAGGTTCAACGTTCCAGGTTCAACGTTATAGAGTTTAAAGACTGTTAACTTCGAACCGTGAACCGTGAACTTTGAACCGTCAATACCTAACCCGAACAAACCAGAATTAAAAATTTCAAAATCCAAATGTCAAATAAAATCCAAAACCCAAATTTCAAAATTTTGACATTTATTCACTTTACTTTTTTGACATTTGGGCAGTGACATTTGACATTTATTTGAAATTTAGGCCTTGACATTTGTCATTTATTCTCTATCTCACAATATTTTCTTACCAAAAGAGCAAG
>JAJOKM010000006.1 GCA_021129835.1 Thermodesulfovibrionales bacterium
AGCCTTTTGTATAAAATATGCTCTAACCCCTTTCTGTAATATAGCAAGCTCCCCCATCAAGGGGGAGGGAATTAAGGAATATTATCAATAAACATTCCCCCTCCCCTCGGTGGGAGGGGGATTAGGGGGAGGGGGAGCTGAACTATTACCTTTTGCCTAAATTTCGCCCAAGGCATTATATGCCGCATTAATTGTCTTATCTATGTCTGCCTTTGTATGGGCAATAGATATAAACCCGGCCTCGAATTGTGATGGAGCCAAGTTTATTCCGCTCTTTAGCATTGCCATGAAAAATCTCGAAAATTTCTCGGTGTCAGCCCTCTTTGCTGTCTCATAATCAACTACATCCCTAGCTGTAAAGTATGTGCAGAACATACTTCCTGCCCTATAAAATCTCGTCTTAACATCATTTCCCTCTGCAGCATCCTTCAAGCCTTCTTCAAGGTACTGCATTGTCCTTTCAAGCCTTTTATAGGTATCTCTTTTAGAGAGTATCTTTAGTGTCTCTACCCCTGCGGTCATAGCAATGGGATTACCTGAAAGCGTTCCTGCCTGATAAACAGGTCCTTCTGGCGCTACCATAGACATAATCTCTCGCAACCCTCCGTATGCACCAACTGGAAATCCCCCGCCAATAATCTTACCAAGACATGTAATATCAGGCCTTACTCCATAATATGCCTGCGCACCACCATAAGAGACCCTGAAACCTGTCATCACCTCATCAAATATGAGGACAATACCATACTTCTGTGTCTCTTCCCTTAAGGTCTCCAAAAAACCTGGCATTGGAAGGACACAGCCGATATTACCGGCTACTGGTTCAACGATAACGCAAGCTATAGATTTCCACTCCTTTTGTATCACACTTTTAAAGGTATCAATATCATTGAATGGAACTACTAAGGTATCCCTGGCATAAGACTCTGGAACCCCTGCACTGCCTGGAATACCAAATGTCGCAGTGCCTGAGCCTGCCTCTACCAAAAGACCATCTGCATGTCCGTGATAACATCCCTCAAACTTTATTATCTTATCCTTCCTCGTAAAGCCCCTCGACACTCTTATAGCACTCATTGTCGCTTCTGTTCCAGAGTTTACCATCCTTATCTTCTCAATAGATGGGTATGCCTTTATTATCAACTCTGCAAGTTTTATCTCGATAGGCGTGGGGGCACCGTAACTCGTGCCATTTTCGATAGTTGATTTGAGGGACTCAACAACAACTGGATGGGAGTGCCCCAATATCATGGGACCCCATGAAAGGACGTAATCTATATATTCGTTATCATCTACATCATAAATCTTAGAGCCCTTCGCCGTCTTGATGAATATTGGCAGACCACCAACCGACTTAAATGCCCTGACAGGACTGTTAACCCCGCCGGGTATCAATTCAATGGCCTTTCTGTAAAGTCTCTTTGATTTTGCCGTTGTCATGATCTTCCCAATCCTTTTAAATTAAGACATTCTATAAATCTCATTATACCTGATTACACAGATTTCTATGCTGCAGGCTACTGTACTGAATGTAACCTTATGATATTGGGCTCTCCCATGAATGGCGAACCTGCTACAAAGACGATGCTATCACCTTTTTTAACCAGACCCTCTTTTACTAAGGAACTTTCTATCTCGGCCATCATACCAGGTTCGAGGGCATCTATGTCATCTGTGAGCCGTATAAGCTTTGAATAAGCCCCCCAATAAAGTGATATCCTTCTGAATGTCCTTTCGTCTGGAGAAACGGCTATTATCGGGGCAGCAGGCCTGCGTTTAGATAGAAGCCTTGCAGTGAAGCCAGAGTGCGTAAAGACTACAATTGCCCTGGCATCAATATAATGGGCTGTTTCGCATGCCCCGTCGGCTATAGCCCCAGAAAATGTCCTGTCTGCGTGATACACGGCGCGATGCAGCTTGTCTGCAAACATAAAACCCGCTTCTGTATATTTTATTATTGTGTCCATCATCCTTACTGATTCGGCTGGATAAGTTCCCATTGCTGTTTCGGCCGAAAGCATCAAGGCATCAGTTCCATCCAATACGGCATTAGCGACATCAGTCGCCTCTGCCCTCGTCGGTCTTGTGTGTCGCGTCATAGACTCAAGCATCTGTGTTGCCGTTATCACTTGTTTGCACCGCTTATTTGCAAGGGCAATTAGCCTTTTCTGCAGTAATGGCACTCTCTCGGTAGGCATCTCAACGCCAAGGTCGCCCCTTGCTATCATGATTCCGTCTGTAATGTCCATAATCTCATCGATATTGTCTAATGCCTCCTGTTTTTCTATCTTGGCTATTAGTGGTGGCAGTGTTAACCCCTCTTTTTTGGCCCACTCTATGATGAGATTGATATCCTCTGCTGTCCTGACAAAGGATATAGCGACATAATCGACATCAAGGTAGATACCAAACCTCAAGTCCCTTTTATCCTTATCGGTAAATGCTGGTAGCGATGTCTTCGTAAGTGGCAGGTTAACACCCTTTTTTGATCGCAGAATTCCTCCCTCCTCAACAGTAGCTATCAGGGCGTCTTTTGTCCTGCCTGTTACATTAAGTTTTATAAGACCATCATCAAAGAGGATACTGTCGCCACCTTTTACATCTTCTAACAAGGCAGGATAGGATATAAAAAGGGCCTTTTTATTGCCCACGCTATCACCTGGGTAAAGAAGGAGGTCCTCACCGGGCTCTAAAGTTATAGCGCCGCCATCCAGATCGCCAATCCTTATCTTTATTCCTTGCAAGTCTTGAAGAACAGCGACGACACTGCCTTGCTTTAATGCCTCTTCACGAACATGGGACACAACCTTGCGGTGGGTATCATGGTCGCTATGAGAGAAATTCAACCTTGCCACATTCATGCCACTTCTGATCAAGGCGCCAATCATCTCCATGCTATTTGATGCAGGACCTATTGTGCAGACTATCTTGGCCTTTCTCATAATTGCTCCTGGTATAATATGCCTAATCAGGTTATCAGGTTCAAAGTCCACGGTTCACGGTTAACAACCTTTCTATAACCCTTGAACCTTGAACCTGAGTAGTTACATACTCAGTAGTTACATACTCATTATACCTGACTCATTAGAAATTACGAAACACCGATGATCCAAAATCAATTAAGTCGTAAAAAGCCTTTAAAAGTATTTTTCCGTCATTCCGACAGAGTCGTTTTCAAAGGCAGATTCCGACTTATCCTGTCATTCCGACTTGTTCGGAATCGTTCCTTGCCTTTAAGTCTGGATTCCCGCTGAAGGACTGCGGGAATGACGGCTTTTTACGAATTTGTCAAAATTAATAATTCAACACTTGCGAAGGCCTCAGTTTTTCTCTGCATATGCCTTCACCTCTTGTCTGTATTTTTCGAGCAGCAATCTCGATACATCCCCTACACCAAAATCTACTTTGGCTATTCTGCAGACAGGCACCACCTCCATAGTGGTGTTTGTTATAAATACCTCAGATGCCATGTATAGTTCACCAGTAGTAAACTCCCCCTCTTTCACGGCAATTCCATTCCTTGCAGCAAGCTCTATTACTACCGCCCTTGTTATCCCATCAAGTATCCCACAGCCAATAGACGGCGTTAACAAAAAACCATCCTTAACAAAAAAGATATTGCTCGTTGTGCATTCTGTGATATAGCAGCCGGAATTTAGCATTACTGCATCATCAGCACCTTCCTGTTTCGCCTCTATTTTTGCAAGAATATTATTTAGAAAATTAAGTGACTTAATCCGGGGGTCAATCGCCTCTTTCAGGTTCCTTTTAACAGTAGAGACTATTAGTTTTATTCCTGTACCGTAGAGAGACGCTGGATAATCCTTGATAGCACTAGCTATTACTACAAAAGTGGGCTCCTTGCAAAGGGCTGGGTCAAGGCCGGGTGGGCCATATCCCCGTGATACAGTCAACCGTACATATGCGTTTTTAAGGAAATTTGCCTGCAACGTCTCATAAATTGCTAATTTTATATCTTGTGGTCTCCTCGATATATTAAGCCCTATAAGTGAAGCAGATCTGTATAATCTCTGGATATGCTCATCCATCATAAAGACTACACCGCCGTAAACACGCAAGGTCTCATATATACCATCCCCATACAAAAACCCATGATCAAACACAGAAACCATTGCTTCTTCTTCCGGAACAGTCCTATTGTTTAGATATACATACACGGAATAATTTTAGTCCTTTCTCGAGTCGATACTATTATGATATAGTTTACTAAAAGGCTGAAAGCAGAGGGGCGAAAGATTTTTCGCCCCTACATGCAACATTTTAACGTAAGGAGGACATTATATTCAGCCCCAGCATGCAACATTTTAACATAAGGATGATATTATATTCAGCACGTAGGGGCGAAAAATCTTTCGCCCCTGTTCGGAGGTAATGGATGATAAAAGATGCCATAAATCTTATAGTCCAGAATATAAGTCTGTCAGAGGATGAGATAGCAGAGAGCATGACAGAGATAATGGAAGGCAGGGCAACAAATGCACAGATAAGCGCTTTTCTCACGGCATTGAGTATGAAGGGTGAGACAGTAGAAGAGATTACAGGCGCTGCTCGGATAATGAGGGAGAAGGCAACAAAAATTAACGCCCCTAATGGAGTTATTGACACATGCGGGACAGGCGGCGACATGGCTGGCACATTTAATATCTCGACAACCACAGCAATAGTTGTTGCTGCAGCAGGCATACCTGTAGCAAAACACGGAAATCGATCCGTATCAAGCCAGTCAGGAAGCGCTGATGTAATAGAGGCACTTGGAGTAAATATTGAGCTCTCCCCAGAGAAGGTCGAGAGGTGTTTATTCGAGACAAATTTCGGATTTCTCTTTGCCCCCTTATTTCATCCCTCCATGAAATCCGCTATTGTGCCTCGCAGAGAAATAGGGATAAGGACTATATTTAATATCCTTGGACCCCTCACAAATCCTGCAGGGGCAAGACGACAGATGTTAGGGGTCTTCTCTGGCGAACTGACATATACCGTTGCATCCGTACTTGGCATCTTAGGCGCTACAGATGCAATGGTTGTTCATGGCGAAGATGGACTTGATGAAATCACCATATGCGGTGAAACGAGGGTTTCGAGATATAAAAATGGAAAGGTAGAGACCTTTTATATAACACCTGATGATTTTGGATTTAAGGTGGCAGGTATAGATGATCTGGCAGGTGGAGATAAAGAAAGGAATGCCGAGATAACCCGTTCCATTCTTAAAGGCATTAATGCCGAGCATGGACCAAAGCGAAATATCGTACTGATGAACTCTGCTGCAGCCATTGTAGTTTCTGGGCTTACAGATGACCTTGCGACGGCAAAGGATATTGCAGTAGAAACTATAGACTCTAAGAAGGCATTGAGAAAATTAGAGGAGATCAAAAGAATAACTAATTTACTCTAAGCCAAGCAGGGCTAAAAAACATTAAATATTGCAATAAATTTTTTTTATTTGACAGTTTTGGGATTTAACATGGTATTTTAATGGAGTTAGTGGAAACTGCCGCTAATCCCCTACCGTTGTGAGCAATGGTGGATGGCGAAATATCGGGTTTTGCGTTTTTTTTCAAAGAAATTTTTAAGTGGGAGCTTGTGGGGCTTTGCCCCTCAATATAATGTCTTAAAATTAAAATAGGAGGAGAGTTTATGCCAAAGAAATACGATACGCCGCTGTTGGATGAGCTTGAAAAAGGACCGTATCCGAGTTTTGTGACAGAGATCAAAAAGGCGGCCGAAACAAGCGATATGAGTGCTGATGCGCTTGGCCAGATCGAGAAGTCTTACAGGGACAAGATTCCTTACTGGAAGCATGGTGGCATTGTAGGTGTTTTAGGATATGGAGGGGGAGTCATCGGCAGATATTCATCTCTGCCAGAAGAGTTTCCGAATATAGCCCATTTCCATACTGTAAGGATAAACCAGCCGAGCGGTTTTTTCTATACGACAAAGGCATTAAGGGAGATATGCGACATCTGGGATAAGTATGGAAGCGGTCTTACGAATATGCATGGCTCTACAGGAGACATCATTTTTTTGGGGACAGATACTGCAAACCTTGAGGCTATATTTGCTGAATTTTCATCCCGCGGCTGGGATCTTGGAGGCTCAGGCTCTGCGATGAGGACCCCAAGCTGCTGCATCGGGCCTGCTCGGTGTGAATGGGCAAACATAGATACACTTGATATCTGTTATCAATTGACACAGGAGTTTCAGGATGAACTGCACCGACCGGCGTGGCCTTATAAATTCAAAGTAAAGGTAGCGGGCTGTGCCACTGACTGCGTTGCTGCTATCGCAAGGGCTGACTGTTCCATTATCGGGACATGGAAGGGTCCTATATTAGTTGATCAAGACGAAGTAAAAAACTATGCCAAAGGGGGCATGAATATCGCGGCAGAAATTGTCAGGATGTGCCCAACAGGGTGCATGAGTTATAAAAACGGAGAGTTAAAGGTAGCCGATGAAGACTGCAATAGATGTATGCACTGTATTGCCAAGATGACCAAGGCGTTAAGACCGAGCGGCGAAAGAGGAGCAGCAATTCTGCTTGGAAGTAAGGCCCCAATCGTCGTTGGCTCGCTGCTTTCGTGGGTCGTCGTCCCATTTATTAAGGCCGAACCACCTTATGATGAACTTAAGGAGATGATTCGCAATATAATTGAGTGGTGGGATGAGCATGCAAAGCCGAGAGAAAGAATTGGTGAGCTTATTGAGGTAAAGGGCATGAGGTCGCTCCTTGAATACATTGGTGTTGATCCACAGCCACAGCAGATTAAACACCCAAGGAAAGACCCGTTTATCTTCTTCACGGATGAAGACTTTGAGAAAGTTTATACAAAAGACAAAGTATAGTCTAAAACAATCTAAGTAAAGGAGGTTTACGATATGTCATTACCACAAAGGCAAACAGATATAGGACCACCTCATTATGAGCATTTTCTACCGCCTGTAATCAAGAAGAACTATGGCAAATGGAAATATCATGAGGTGTTAACACCTGGAACGATGGTGCACGTTGCAGAGAGCGGTGATAAGATATGGACCGTAAGAGTTGCATCTCCGCGGATTTTAAGTACAGTCACAATTCGTGAAATAAGCGATATTGCCGATAATCATTGCGGTGGACATATCCGCTTTACGACAAGAAACAATATAGAGTTTCTCGTATCAGACGAAGAAAAGCTTGCCCCGCTTATAGAAGAGCTGAAAGAAAAAGGATATGTAGTCGGTGGCATTGGCCCGAGGATAAGCAATGTAATTCATACTCAGGGATGGATTCACTGCCATGGTGCTGCCACAGATGCATCAGGGTTAGTTAAGGCTATGATGGATGAGATGTTTGAGTACTTTACTACAAAAGAGCTTCCTAACAAGGTGAGGCTTGCAGTAGCATGTTGTGTGAATATGTGCGGTGCTGTTCATTGCTCAGATATAGCGCTTGTGGCGCTCCATACGAAGGTGCCTGTCATTGACCATGAAAAGCTAAAAAACACATGTGAAATACCTACTATTATCGCATCTTGTCCAACAGCAGCAATAAGCCCTGACCCCGCAAAGAAGAGCGTAAAAATCAAGGAGTCGAAATGTATGTATTGCGGGAATTGCTTTACCGTCTGTCCGGCTATAAATATTCATGATGCAGAGAGAGACGGCATTGCTATAGTGGTTGGGGGTAAGATTGGCAGCCTGAGGAGTGATCCTAAATTCTCAAAACTCGCCTATACATTCTTCTATAATGACCCCCCGAGATGGCCAAAGGTAATCGCTGCAGTGAAGAATATTCTGAATACTTATGCAGCAAATGCAAGGAAGCACGAAAGGGTGGGAGAATGGATAGAGAGGATAGGATGGGAGAAATTCTTCAAAATGACTAACATCCCATTTACATTCCAGCACATTGATGACTTCACATTTATGAGAGAGACCATGAGGACGGCGGCGACGTTTAAATGGTAAGTCTTTAGAGCAGTGAGTATAGTAGAATAGTGTTATCACCGGACATTGATAACACTATTTCTACTCCTTAATGACAACCTAAATTGAGCGAGCTCAAAAAGGAAAGTGCCCGGGCGGAGCCCCGGATAATATAAAGGCAGGGGGGCAGAAACGATGGAAAAGGAAGAACTAAAAGAAAAGGTCTATGCGTATATGCTTAAATACAAGGGCAAAAAGAAGTTAAAAGAAAAAGATGTATGCAAAGGGGTAAGCGGAGAGGCTGGGATAGGGGCGGATGAGGTCAAAAAGGCGCTGCGGGAGATGATAGATGCAGGGAAGCTGATGTATTCCTATGCAGGAGGCGCCAGCTCTGTCGAAATTCCGAGTGAAGAGTATCTCAGGGAAAAAGGACTTATATAACTACTCAGGTATAATATAGCTTGTGAAAGACCATCCACGGCTGGTGATCGCCGGCATAAAGGGCAGTAGCGGGAAAACAGTCCTTTCGATTGGGTTGATTGCTGCTTTGAGGTCTAAAGGATTAAATGTAGTTCCGTTTAAGAAAGGGCCTGATTTTATAGATGCTGGCTGGATGTCTGTTGCCGCTAAAAATCCGTGTTATAACCTTGATACATACCTCCTCCCAAAAGAAGAGGTATTAAATTCTTTCTTGTCGCACGCTATAGGAGACATTGCAGTTATCGAGGGCAATAGGGGGTTATATGACGGAGTGGATGCAGACGGATCGTATAGCACTGCGGAGCTCGCAAAATTTTTAAAATCACCTGTTATACTGGTTGTTGACTGCACAAAGATTACAAGGACGACCGCAGCAATAGTATTAGGCTGTATGAATATTGACAGAGATGTGCTGATAAAAGGGGTTGTCTTAAATCAGGTATCAGGAAGTCGCCATGAGGCAGTCATACGATCTTCTATCGAAAAGTATTGTTCCTTGCCTGTGCTTGGCGCAATACCACGGTTCAAGCCAGGGGAGTTTCCAGAGCGTCATATGGGGTTATCTCCCTATCAAGAACACCCTAATACAGAAGGTGTGATTTCATCTATGAGACAGGTTGCAGCAGAGCACCTTGATTTAGGTGAAATCCTTAAAATAGCGACCGAAATAAAACTAATAACACCAACACCAAAAAGGGTTGTGAGAAACTCATCACCGACAGTAAAGGTAGGTGTAATCAGAGATTCGGCCTTTCAGTTTTATTATCCAGAGAATTTTGAAGAACTCAGAAAAAAGGGTGCAGAAATCATAGAAATAAGCGCGATAGAAGATCTGCATTTGCCAGATATTGACGCCCTTTACATAGGCGGTGGTTTTCCTGAAACAAACGCCTTAAGACTTGCCGAAAATATAAGTTTCAAAAATTCCGTACGGGATGCAATCGAAAAAGGGCTTCCTGTTTACGCTGAATGCGGTGGGCTTATGTTTTTGGGTGATGCTATTGTAGTTGATGGCAGAAAATATCCCATGACAGGTATTTTCCCTCTTGTCTTTGAGATAAAAAGCAGTCCCCAGTCGCATGGATACACTATTTTAGAGGTGGAACGCCAGAACCCATTTTATCCAACAGGAATTATATTTCGCGGTCACGAATTTCACTACTCAGTTGCTATAAGCATGGCAGAGAATAAAGATATATATACAGCATTTAAGATGAAGAGAGGAGATGGCATAAAAGACAATATGGATGGGATTTGTTACAAAAATGTCCTCGCTACCTTTACACACATCCACGCCCTTGGTGTAAAGGAATGGGCCGGTGGATTCATAAGCAGGGCAAATGAATTTAAAGAAAGACGTAGCTAATTAGGTCTCCCCTTTTAGAAAAGGATATGTTTTTTTATTCATCCCCACTTTAGAAAAGGGGGGCGATGGGGGAATTGAAAACATTTGAATAGCAACGACGTTTTCGTATAATGCAGGCGAAATATGGAGATAATCATGATTCATAAAATCTCCCCTCACCCCTCTTTGCCAAAGAGGGGAAGAAAGAAAATATACCTGAGTAGTTACAGAAAGACGAAATGAAAATGAGTAAGAGACGATCACTTGAGTGTTCATTTTGTGGACGATATATTGCCCGTCCTGAAATAACAAAAACAGAATTCGACGACATTTTGAGTGGTGCCTGCATGTGTGGTGCAGTCTATGTATATGACCGCACAGGGCGTAATGTGGGTGAAGCATATATGGAGGCATTAGTGTTAGCAAAAGGTGATTTGGATATAGGCGATATAAGTGAAGGTGTAGATTACCAGACAGTTGATATAGATTATGACTTAAAGACCGATCGAGCGATACATTCTGGAGGGGATAGGAGGAGCATATACGGCAAACTCGTCTTTGTGAAATTAAAGGCACCAGATACTGAAGGGCTTATATCACCTCGAAATCCTGAAATCACAAGAAATAACAGGCAGATATCTTCAGTGGCAGGGGGCAGTAAGATAGAAATCAAGAAGAGGCTTAAAGGCTTGCTCGCCTCAAAATCATATAAGGATATTGTGGATATGGCCCTACAACGTAAGAGCGTTGTAAGTATGCTTATTTCCTTTACATATGATAAAGAGGATATCATATGCTGGCGAGCTATGGAGGCAATGGGATTGATAGCCAGGGAATTCTTTATTGGACAAGACAGCGAAAGAAGGGTAGTTATAAGAGATACTATCAGTCGGCTGTTGTGGTCCATGAGGGAGGAGTCAGGAGGAGTTGGTTGGGGTTTGGCAGGGATGTTAGGGGAGATAATCAGGTGCAATCCTGATGAATTCAGTGAGATCGTTCCTATAGTCTGGTCACTTCGAGAAGAAGAGGTGTTCAGGCCCACAGTAGTATGGGCAATGGGACGGATAGCCTCTATCAGGCCTGACCTTATACAATTCATATCTGGAGAGTTAAAGTCAATACTATCAGATAAAGACCCTGCGGCCAGGGGATATGCTGCTTGGATAATTGGAATTCTTAGAGATAAGAGTGCCTTAGAAAACATAAAGAAGCTGATAGGCGACCGTAGTCAGATAAATTTTTATCGAGATGGTGAATTGATTAAAGAAGTGATTGGAGAGATAGCCAATAAAGCAATGGAGCAGTTGGCCCAAGCTTGCTGACAAGCTCACGAACTGCTTGCTCCTTTTGCCATTGAGCCAAAAAATAAAAGTATCGAATACTCCTATAACGTTATTTTATTTGACATGGTATGCCTGTCTGGATTATAAAGTATAGATAAAGTTTAGTTGCTTCAAACTTTTTTCAAACTTTATCTTTGTAAATATGAAACCTACATATGCTTTCAGCATACAAAAGGTCATGAAAATGTCATTGCGAGCCCGAAGGGCGTGGCAATCCCGCCAGGATTGCTTC
>JAJOKM010000054.1:0-3917 GCA_021129835.1 Thermodesulfovibrionales bacterium
AGGCATTCTATGAAAGGCAGTCAAGAGGGGTCAGGTATTTTGGGTTCATATGTTTACGGGCATAAAGCCCTACACTACCTAATCTCTACTGGATTTGGAGAAGAACCCATTTTTTTAATTTTTAAATTAAAAATAGCATGCTTCTGAACCGAAATCCAAATATAATTAATAGAGGGAACGAGCCCTTTTATTCTCTTCAGTTTTATTATTTTCGATCCTTCCAGCCCGTTTGGGAAATGGGGCACTACAGTTGCCACCATTAAAATGGTGCCGAAGGCGGGATTCGAACCCGCACAGGTTGCCCCACACGCCCCTCAAGCGTGCGTGTCTGCCAGTTCCACCACTTCGGCAATATAGAAAACATTTAGCAGTTCTTCATTATATCATTTATGGCAATCATAATTAAATCTGCCCTTTCCCAAGTTAAGTGGGTAATGACATTTAATAGATGGTCCTCGTAATTACTAAAATTGTCAGGTTCAGAGTTCAAAGGTTCAGGGTTGTTTGCCTAAGCGTTCAATCTTGATCGGTTGACTCTCGACTCTTGACTCTTAGTAGCTGATTGTATTCTATAATAATCGAGCAGGTCATCTGCAGCAGGACTTACCACTACCGTAAAGGCTTTCTGTTTGGTATAAACTCTGACTCTAACAGATTTTAGGTGTTTGGCATCGGAGTATCTTGCACATATAGCGGCGGCTGATTTTATGATCTCATCTGTTGTATCGCCACAGATAATTGTTGTCGGACTCCCGTATTTTTCTACCTTCAATAAATAGTCTTCATCGGTAGATAATGAACTGATAATATCGTTTTCGCCCTTGTCCCTTCCCACAATTATCTTGCAGTCCTCTGAAATTCTGAAGTGACGCCCAGTTCGCAAGAGGTTGATATCCTTCACTGAAGGAGAAGGATTATGTATCAGCAACTCCTTGAGGCGATAGGAGTATATCGGATCTGTTAAGAGACAACCTCCGGCTGGGGTGGGGTAATCAGTTAATCCAAATTCCTCTGCCAGTGCAATCTGCGGTCTCCTTGATCTCCCGCTGAAATCATAAAGCATTTCTCTCTCCACGATTTTCGTCTGCTCAGCAATGGTTGGCTTTAGTAGCTTTGCACTAAGTGGTCTTAATATATAACCTTCCAGTCCGACTTCTCTATCTATCAACTGGAGAATCTCTCTCCTTTGGCTCATCGGTCTCTGCCCAAGGACATCTCCGGTTATGATAAAGGCTGCATTCTGCATGGGCATTAACTCTTTTGCCTCGTTTAACATCAGTATTTTACAATCGATACAAGGATTCATGTTTTTCCCATGCCCGAATCTCGGCCTCTTCACGATCTCCATAAATTTATCAGTTAAACGGCATAGTTTCACCTCGAATCCTAATTTTTGATCCTTCCGATGAGATGCCATGTCTGGGGCATAGCAGCCAAAATCAGTCAGGAATGTCACCGCGGTCACTTCTATTCCCTGCCTCATAATCGCCAGTATAGCAAGGGAACTGTCAAGGCCTCCTGAATATAATGCTATTGCCTTAGGCATGCGGGTAGGCTGATTCACTCAATGACTTCAACACTGCCTCTGGGGTTGCTATAGCAGTTCCCACCTCTCCTATCACTACCCCAGCGGCATGGTTAGCTATTATTGCAGCATCTTCAAGAGATGCGCCAGCAGCGTGGAAAAGAGTAAATGCTGCAATTACAGTATCACCTGCTCCGGTAACATCAAAGACCTTTTTTGCTGCAGTAGGGATGTCTATTTTCTTAACCCCTTTAGAACTATCTCTCTTAAATAGACTCATCCCTTCTTTACCTCGGGTAATCAGCACTGATCTGCATGATAATCTGTTTATCAGTGTCATACCTGCCTTAAGGAGGCTTTTTTCATCCTTAATCTCTATGCCAGAGCCTTGTGAGGCCTCCACCAGGTTTGGGGTTATCAAAGAGACATTTTTATAGAAATGGAAATGTCCCACTTTTGGATCAACCGCTATAAAGGCATTATTTTCCATTGTCTGTCTTACGATCGTCTTTACAATAAGTGATGATATGACGCCCTTTCTATAATCAGAGATTATTACGGCAGTATGTTCAGGAATTGCTTTTTTTATATAGTTGATGAGATGGGTTGTTTTTCTTTTATCGAGCTTTTTTTTGTTCTCTCTATCAAACCTGACCACATGTTGATTATGTGCAATAATCCTTGTTTTTACTGTAGTAAATCGCTCATCTTCAATTACTCCCTCTGTGTTTATGGCTTTCTCCTTCATTAATTCTCTTAAGACCCTCCCTGCTGTATCCCTCCCAATTACTCCAGCAATGGATGCCTTTCCTCCAAGGGCAATAATGTTATTTGCCACATTGGTTGCACCCCCTAAGAGGAACGACTCATTTACCACCTCAACGATAGGCACAGGCGCCTCGGTAGATATCCTGTTGACCTTGCCATGAATATAACGATCAAGAATCAAATCACCGATAATTAGTATTTTCTTGTCCTTGGCCAAATTAAGGATTTCGGCAAGACCCATGCTGAAAAATACCTTACAGGAGATAAAAAAATCAAACCGCTTTGAGACTCAAACAAAATTCCTGAAAATATGGTAAAATATCGATTGAACACTAAACATGGCAAGAATGGATAAGTAAACAAATAGTAACTAAGAGTTAAGAGGGGGGAGATATTCGGTATTCTTTGCGGTTACACCGTAACAGTACGAAGGATAAAAAATAGCGGAGGAGTTTATGCAAAAAATACTTGTGGCTCATGATGGCTCTAAGTCTTCTGAAAAGGCATTGAAAAAGGCCTTGGAATTGGCGGTAAATTTTAATGCCTCTCTATCAGTTCTCTCTGTGATTCCTGAGCTTTATCTCACAGAACTTCCAGACATGGATAGGGAGCGCATCTTTGAATCGCTCTCAACAGAGACCACCAATACAATGGAGAAGATAAGAAAATCCTTATCCGGTAAATCAATAGAAGTTAAGACATTGATACGGCAGGGTGATCCTGCTGAAAAGATACTCGAGACTGCCAACAAAATGAAAGTCGATCTGGTTGTAACGGGTTCTCACGGAAAACATGGAACAAAGAAATTTCTGCTCGGGAGTGTGTCAGCAAAAATCGTTGATTACTCAAAATACCCAGTGCTTGTGGTGAAATAAGGAGACGAAGTCTCTTATGATAAAGAGGGCAGATGCCAACAAAAAAGAAGAAATTGTTCATATGTTCAACAGCATTGCCCGCCATTATGATTTTTTAAACCATACCCTTTCGTTGGGCAGAGATAAGGTATGGCGCCGGAAAGCAATTGATATGCTAAGAGAAGGTGGTCCTGAAATAGTTCTGGATGTCGCCACAGGGACGGGTGATTTTGCCATTGAAGCATTAAAGCTAAATCCAAAAAAAATTATCGGCATTGATATCTCTAATGAAATGCTTGCATTGGGGGAAAAAAAGATTCAGGAGAAAAAGTTGAAACAGAAGATTGAATTGCTGAACGGTGACTCTAAAGATATCCCTTTTGAGGATAGTACTTTTGATGCGGTGACCGTTGCATTTGGTGTCAGGAATTTTGGTGATCTCGAAAAAGGGCTAAAAGAGATAGCAAGGGTTCTCAAAAACAATGGGAAATTATTAGTTCTGGAATTCTCAAAACCCACTAAATTTCCCTTCAAACAATTATTCAACTTCTACTTTCATAATATCTTACCTTTCATAGGGGGGGCAATTTCTAAGGATAAAAAGGCATATTCATACCTTCCCGAATCTGTAAAGGCATTCTCCGAAGGGGCTGATTTTATCGAAAAACTTCGAAATTACGGATTCGAGGGGACTCAATGTATCCCCTTAACTTTTGGTGTATGCTCCATATATACGGGCAAAAAGTCGCCGATATGATTCATGGCCTGTT
>JAJOKM010000054.1:4017-11306 GCA_021129835.1 Thermodesulfovibrionales bacterium
TAGGCTGTTGAGGGGCGCTCAACTCTGGCGTTCACTAAGGCATCCCTACGCCATCTACTTGAGTTCCACACCTATAGCATTTTGAATCCTTTATCTTTGTGCTTACTATACTAAATCCGAATCTCTCTATTAGTAACTCACCGCATGAAGAGCAATACGTATTTTCACTCCCCCTACCAGGGGCATTTCCTTCATAAACATATTTCAATCCTGCCTTCAATCCTATCTCCCTTGCCCTTTTAAGCATGTCTATGGGCGTTCTGGGATGATCAAATAGTTTATATGTTGGATAAAATTGAGTAACATGCCATGGCATTGCAACATCAACAGATTTTATAAATTCGGCTGCCCACCTCCAAAAGTATTCAGAATCGTTATAAGCTGGAATGATAAGAGTAGTAACCTCTACCCAGACACCAAGTTCCTTCATTAGCCTAATGGTATCAAGGACAGGTTGAAGCCTTGCACCAGAAACCTTTTCATAGAAATCATTGTCTCCTTTTAGGTCAATATTAGTTCCATCAAGATATGGCGCAATGAGCTTGGCTGCCTCAGGGCTCATATATCCATTGCTGATAAATACATTCTTAATCCCCTTTTCGTGGGCAAGTCTTGCACAGTCATATGCAAACTCAAAGAATATCGAGGGTTCTGTATAAGTATAAGATATGCTTTTACAGCCTGCTATTTCTGCCTCCTTCACAATTTGCTCAGGGGTTATATCCTCGCCAGGGATATCAATATATTTTTTGGGATGCTGAGATATTTCGTGGTTCTGACAATGCAGACATCTGAAATTGCAACCAACTGTAGCAATGGAATAAGATTTTGAACAAGGATAAAAATGAAACAGGGGTTTTTTCTCTATGGGGTCTATATGTCTTGATATGACCTTTCCATAGACAAGGGTATAAAGGGTGCCATCTATGTTTTCTCTAACTCCGCATATTCCCCGCTTACCCGCTGAAATGGTGCAGTAGTGATTGCAGAGATGGCATTTTATCTTTTCATCATCCCTTTTTTCGTAAAGTAGTGCCTCCTTCATAGGACTACTTCTTTTTTTGTTTTTGCCGTCTTTGTCTTTTTGTCTCTCCCTGTAGGTTCTGACTTTTTTGAGGCAGGTCTCGATTTTGCCTTTTTCTTAGGAGCGCATCCTTCTTTAGGACTGCTCGATTCTGCCGTCTTTTCCAGTTCAGCATGTCTCGCCATTACGACCCTTTCTCCTTCAAGCCAGTTTTCAATATCCCTGCCATCAATCCATTCCGCTCTTCTCGTAAAGTTCATGCGCCACTCTTGCAATTTCACGACAAATATCATCGCAACTACTCATCTTTGCGCCTCCATAAATATTATTAGGGGGTATTTACTTGACTCACGTTAGCCAAATTTTATTGGAATGCTGCCACAAATTGGCGGCATGGCGATTTTCCCATAGTGAGGGCGTTCTTTGGTCATAAAAGCCGTGTATTCATCCCACCACTTGAACGAAGTAAATACTCCTTTATTATTAATAATAAATCATAGCATTTAGTATAAATACAGTTCAACTTGTCAAATTAACTCCAAGACTGAGGTAAAAGATCATCCAAAAATACTGAACAATACAAAAGTAATCCCCGCCCCTATTACTGCACCAAAAGTCGCCTCTAACGGCGTATGAATTTTAGCCATAACCCTGCTCTGCGCAATAATGATAGCGAGCATAAAGCAGAGCAAAGAGGCAATAAAACTTTCTGTGACATATGTAATTGTCATCCAGACCGAAAATGCTATTGCTGCATGGCCGCTGGGCATGCCCCCTCGTAATGGGTGTCCCCTGCCAAAATATGCCTTAAGCACTACCACGAGAATCAAAACAATAATAACAGAAATTAATGCAATATCCTCTTCTGAATGCTTTACTATATAAATGCCTGTCTCGAATGCTCTACTTAAATAAGGGAAAAGTATGACACATCCTAAAACTACTGCGCCAAAGGCAGTGATTAAAACTGCGCCTGCAGCTACATCTTTAGCCATTCTCGCCTTTTCACTCTGCTCCGGAGAAACTATATCCACAACATATTCAATGGCCGTGTTAATCATCTCTGCAAATAAGACAAGGATAATGGCAATAGAGATTATCATAAATTCCGTTTTATTGATACCAAGGACAAAGCTTAAGACTAAGACTGCTGCAGCAGTAACGAGGTGATACCACAGATGCCTTTGTGTCTTTGCGGCGTGAAGAATCCCTTCGATGGCATTATTTGCGCTTCTTATCCATTTTTTAAAGGACATGCTATTGTGCTATGAGGGCGGTGATTAGAGGGGATCCTCAGTCCTTTGACCTATTTTTTTAATAATCTCCTCTTCCATTATCTTCATCTTCCTTGCCTGGTACCTGTTTTTCTCATGATCATAGCCAAGCAGATGAAGGAGTCCATGAACTAAGAGCCGTGTAACTTCATCGTAGAAGGTTGCCCCATACTTACTCGCCTGTCTTTCTACCTGGTGAAGATTTATGACTATATCACCCAGAGATCTTAATTTCTCTCCTCTCAGCTCCCAGTTCTCACTTATTAATGGAAAAGAGAGGACATCTGTTGTTTTATGAATATCGCGGTATTGGAGATTCAGCCCTCTCATCTCTCTGTCGTTTACAAATAGGACACTTAATTCGAGGTGAGAGTCTTTTTCTTCCTTGTTTTTAGCCGTTGTTATAGAACCGTCACTCTCTATTGCTTTGAGTGCATTTTTCAACACCTTCTCTACTTTTTGATGATTTATCTTCACCAGTCTTTGATTGTTCCTTATTGTTATTTCCATTGTCATTTGCCGATGATACCTCCCAAGAACTCTCGTGTGAAGATTTTTAGAAATACTCGTTTTTGGTGTTGCATTTTCTGACCTTTGTGATCTGCCTTTTGTGTTACTTTCTGGATACTCTATTCTCTTGTGAAAGATACCAGTCAGGATATATGCAAACCGTCTCTTTACCTCTGATATATCCTTTAGCGTGAGCTTGCACTCATCCATCTGTCCATCAAGTAATATATTGTTTATTACTTTTCGACAAGCGATGAAATTCTTGCAGGTGTTGGATTGCCAATTAGTGTTCTCGAGGCTGCCTCAAGGGCATCTGCCATCATAACGATGGCAGATGCCCTTGTTTGCGGCTTTGGCCCCTGATAGCGATAATCCTCCTCCAGTGGCATACCATCCGTTGCCAGTTCAACTGCACTCTGATAGAAATATGTTATCAGGCCTGTGCCGTGATGCTGCTGCATGATGTCTATAACAAGACCTGGCAATTTATGCTGTCTTGCCGGTTCAACCCCTTCTTTAACATGGGAAATAAGCACCATGCTACTCATATGCGGGGTCAAACTTTTGTGCTTACTTATTGAATGCATCTGGTTTTCTATGAAATATTTTGGCATTTTTATCTTGCCAATATCATGATAATAGGCAGCCACTTTTGCAAGCAATGAATTAACTCCTACAGCCTCGGCCGCTGTCTCGGCAAGGCTGCCCACAATTACGCTGTGATGGTACGTCCCTGGAGCAACTATCATAAGATTGCGCATCAAAGGTTGGTCAAGGTCGAGCAGTTCAACGAAACTTACATCAGTCGTTATTCCAAATGTATATTCAATGAAGGGCAGCAAAATAGAGACCATTGCAGCAACTATAACTCCTGACAGGGCTGCATACAAAAAAACAAAAGGCGTCGCCGGTGCAATGAAAATCCCTCCAATAAGCAAAATAGCGCCGGCAGTAACGATATTAACTGCGCTCACATAAATACCACCTTTTATAATGTCTGAACGCTTTCTGCACCTAATAACACTGAATGCTGCGATCAAACTCCCAATAAATACATATATAAAATAAAGTGGATCGTCAAACCATATCCCCACCAGAAGACTTATAACAAATGAGAAGATTAATGTAATGCGAAAATCAAATATGAGTTTCATGAGCATGGCTCCCATCGGAAAAGGTATAGCATAGATAAATGCATTTCCGTCAGGCAAAAGAAGCCCTCTGTGGAGCCCTGAAAGTAAAAACTCAAATGCCCTGCCTGCCAGCAGTGTGCCCATCACAAGTAGACACAGGAGAAGGAGTGTCTTGCGATCTCTGAGGACGCTGGGCTTGTACCCTTTTATGTCTTTATAGAAGATTAAAAAAAATGATCGATATTAGCAGAAAACTCCCGATGAAATGCTCGATGCCATTCCATTCTTGAATTATCAATGCAGAGATAAGACCAAAAACTGCTAATACTGCAATCGTGCATATATTGCCTCTGCACCTTTCTTTGTATTTCCTGAGGTATTCTCTTGAAGACACCAAGATACCCTTTGGCTTTTTCGAAATACTACCCTTCTGTATCCCGTTTTTCATGTCTTTCATATGCCTTTACTATCTCCTGGACAAGTTTATGTCTCACAACATCCTTCTCAGAAAAATATACCATTTTCACACCTTCAATACCTCTAAGTATTCTTACGGCTTCGACAAGTCCTGATGTCTTCTCCGGAGGCAGATCTATCTGAGTGATATCACCCGTGATTACTGTCTTTGAACTAAGGCCGAGCCGTGTTAGATACATCTTCATCTGCTCTGGTGTTGTGTTCTGGGCTTCATCTAAGATTATAAAAGAATTATTCAATGTCCTGCCCCTCATAAAGGCAAGGGTCGCTATCTCGATAATGCCACGCTCTATCAGCCTTGAAGCCTTGTCAGCCTCCATCATGTCAAAAAGGGCATCATACAGTGGCCTTAGATAAGGATTAATCTTTTCAGTTATATCCCCTGGTAAGAACCCGAGCCTTTCGCCCGCCTCAACAGCAGGCCTTACCAGCACAATCTTTGAGACATGTTTTGCTAAAAAGGTATTTATAGCCATGGCCATTGCAAGATATGTCTTTCCAGTGCCAGCAGGTCCTATACCAAAGACTATATCGTAATGGCTCATTGCATTTATGTAATGCCTCTGTGTCTCTGTCTTTGGAATTACGATTTTCTTTTTTGAAGAGACGGGTATACTGCTCTGAAAAAGATCTTTTACAGAAATATCCTTTCCTTCTGGTTCGGGCTTAATAGCATAACTGATATCTTCTGGCTTCAGGATGTATCCTTTCCGGTTTACTTCTCTTATCTCCTGAATCAATCTTTCTGCCCTTTCGATATATTCACCCTCTCCCTGAATTAAGAGTTTATTGCCCCTGACGCTAACAGCAACTCCAGTGGAGTTCTCTACAATTTTCAGGGTGCTATCAACCCCTCCATGAAGAAATGGATATTCCCTTTCTTCATCAAGTTCAAGTTCTATGGTCTTCGTAAATACCTCTTGATATAATTTCAGTGCCAGTTATTGGTGCCGGTGTCAGTTGCACAATAACTCAGCAACTTAATCACAATGAGCCATTGCGACTAACTCTCCATTTCCGAATATATGCAGCCACAATACTTCTGTCTGTAAAGTCCCATCTCCTTTGACATTCGCCTGCTCTTATTAAACCCTTTTCTGAAGTCCTCGCCATAGAATTCAACAGAATATTTGTCCTGCATCATCCTTCCTATATCTATTATCATATCAAATTTTTGATAAGAACTTACCAACAGAGATGTGGTAAAGGCATCAGCATTCATGTCTATAGCCTTTTTTGCCGATTCCTCCAGCCTCACCGTGTAGCAATACTCACATCTGCCACTCCCATTACCAGCCACATTTCTCAAATACTCCCTTAACCCATAATAATCAGTATACTCCACATCAAGGTTCCAAAGCCCTTCAAGCCTTCGGGTAGCATCAAGCCTATTTTTATACTCGGTGAAGGGATGTATGTTAGGATTAAACCAGAAACCTTTTAGATCAACTCCTTGCTGTTTAATAACTGTCACTGGATACAACACACAATTAGCACAGCATATATGCATCAGAAGCTTCATCTCCTCGTCCTTTTCCTTGGGACTTCAAAAAGTATCTCTTCCACCATCTGACACAAAACATGTCCAAGAGTTATATGGGTCTCTTGAATCCTCTGGGTATCATCAGACGGAACGACAAATGTAAAATCACTCTTAGAAGCAAGTTTATCGCCATTCATGCCTGTTAAGGCAACAATTTTCAGACCCTTTTTCTTTGCCGCATCCACGGCCTTCAAAATATTCTTAGAGATTCCACTTGTGCTTATTGCAATAGCAATATCTCCTGGAACTGCCAATGTCTTAATCTGCCTTGCAAATATCTCAGAATAGTCATAGTCATTTGCTATAGCTGTTAATACAGCTATATCAGTATTTAGCGCAATAGCAGGGAGTCCCGGCCTGTCTTTTTTAAGGCGATTAATAAATTCAGAAGCAATGTGGGATGCATCGCATGCACTGCCACCGTTACCAAATAGCATCGCCTTCTTGCTATCATTAAAGGCATTAGCTATTAACTTAGACACCTCTATAATAAGGACTGCGTTTTCTTTAGCAAACTTCTCCTTTACACTTATACTGTCTTGGAATGCCTTGATTACTTTATCTTCCATATCAATAATTTACTAGAGATGAATTGTCTGGGTCAAGGATTAAAAATTGGATAAAGCTTATCATATGTTTCAAGGATATGTTCGGGAACAACCCTGATCTCCCCAAGAGTTGTCATGAAACTCGAATCGCCTGCCCATCTCGGGACGATATGAATATGTAAATGTTCTTCTATCCCCGCACCAGCAGCCTTGCCAATGTTAACGCCGATATTAAAACCTTCTGGATCGAGTGCCTTCCTAAGGCAACTCACTGAATACTTAGTAAGCATCATGAGTTCAGACAGGACTTCATCTGAGAGTTTATCAAACGAAGATGCATGAAGATAAGGCACCACCATAAGATGGCCATTGATATAAGGATATTTGTTCATTATTATATAAGTATTGATAGCACTGTAAAGAATTAAATTGGCTCTCTGATTATTTTCCTTAGGCTTTATACAGAATAAACAATCCTTATCCTTACCCGAAAGGATATATTCCATTCTCCATGGTGCCCATAATATTTTCATCCTTCATCCCTCTTGAATTATGGTTCTTTAGCAATAAAATCAAAATGGCATACTTAGTAATAGTTCAGCGCCCCCTCCCCCTACTCCCCGCCCGCCAGGGGCTGACATTCGGACACACTTGACACGGGGGGGTATCTTGTAAGGCTATAGAATAGAAGATTTATAGTTTTACATACACAAAAATGTTTAATTGTTTGGTTCTTCTCTAAAAAGTGTAGTTATCCGAAGGGTAGTGTAGCCCTTTATG
>JAJOKM010000011.1 GCA_021129835.1 Thermodesulfovibrionales bacterium
CTTACCGAGAATTGCTGCGTGAACCTTGAACCTGGCGACCTGAGTAGTTACTAAATGGTATAATAATGCTCTGCCCATATTTCATGGAGGATGCCTTTATGAGGTTTTCGAAGATGCTTATTCCGACTATGCGAGAGTCTCCTTCTGATGCCGAGACTGTCAGTCACAAGCTCATGATGCGAGCAGGCTATGTTCGCCAATTTGCCGCAGGGCTTTATGTATTTCTACCGCTTGGCTGGCATGTCCTAAATAAGATAAATAAGATATTAGAGGAAGAGATGAACTCCATCGGCGCCCAAGAGATATCAATGCCTATACTTCACCCCGCAGATATATGGCAGAAGACAGGCCGCTGGCATGAAATAAAGGAAGAGATGTTTCGCCTGAAAGACAGGACAGAAAGGGATATGTGTCTGGGGATGACCCATGAAGAGGTAATAGCGTGGCTTGCATCGAAAGAGATTCGTTCATACAGAGATCTGCCCCAGATATGGTATCAGATACAGACAAAACTGAGAGATGAGGCAAGACCTAAAAGCGGAGTTTTAAGGACGAGGGAATTCACCATGAAAGATAGCTATAGCCTTGATGCGGATGAAGAGGCACTCGATAAAAGCTATAAACTCCATGCCGATGCTTACCACCGGATATTGCGAAGATGCGGTCTAAAATTTTATCAGGTAATGTCTGACCCAGGAATGATGGGAGGAGCGACTGCGCATGAGTTTATGGCCCCAAGCCCTGCTGGAGAAGACAGGATAGAATTATGCGATGAGTGTGGTTATACCGCAAACGTGGAGATAGCCTCTTCTGTATCGCCCCCGACAAAGGAGATTGAAGGGGAGTATGAGGAGGTCTACACTCCGGGGAAAAAGACTATAAAAGAGGTATCAGACTTCTTAAATGCCGAACTGCCCCATTTTATTAAGAGCCTATTGTTTATAGCCAATGAAGAACCGGTTCTTGTCCTTATCCGCGGAGACCAAAGGTTACATGAAAAGAAACTCGAAAAGATAATCGGGCTATGTAGGGCAGCATCAGAGGAAGAAGTCTTGTCTATTCTTGGGGTCGAGGCAGGATTTATAGGCCCGATGAAACATAGATTACGCATACTATCAGACAACTCTCTTGCACATGGGACATATATAGCAGGCGCCAATAGAGTTGACTATCATATAAAAGGTATAAGACCGGATATCCATTTTAAGGCCGAATGGCATGACCTTCATACTGTGAAAGAAGGCGACACCTGCCCTGAGTGCAATTCTTTGATAAAGATAGAGAAAGTCATAGAGGTGGGAAATATCTTTAAACTCGGCACAAAATACTCTGTTTTGCTGAATGCCGTTTTTCTTGATAAATCTGGCAGTGAAAGACCTATAGTAATGGGGAGCTACGGAATTGGCCCGGCAAGAATTGCTGCTGCTGCCATCGAGCAGAATCATGACAAAGATGGGATAATATGGCCCAAAAGTATCGCCCCTTTTGATGTAGAGATCATACCTTTAAATGTTAATGACACCGCAACAATGGAGGTTGCCGAGCTGCTTTACAGAGGCCTTAAGGATAACAATATAGGTGTTCTAATGGATGACAGAGATGAACGACCGGGAGTTAAATTCAAAGATGCCGATCTAATTGGCATTCCACTGCATATTATCCTTGGCACGCATGCATTGAAAGATGATCAGATCGAGATCAAGAAGCGGCGTACCAAAGAGATTAAAAAGGTCCCCATTAAATACGCCATCAAAGAGATCATTAGTGCCGTTTATGAAACAGAGTAACCATTACCTCCCTGCCCCTGCAGCGGTTATAGATATAGGTACAAATACCTTCAGGCTTTTAATCGGCTGTATAAAAGATGGGAAAGTAGTCAGGATGGCGACTGATCGGGTCATCACCAGGATTGGCAAGGGCATATCGAAAAGCGGCAGTCTAAATACAGATAATGTAGAAAAATCAATAACTTCTATCGCCAAGTTTAAGGCATTATGTGAGAAATTTCGGGTGCAGAAAATTATCGCTGTGGGGACTAGTGCCCTGCGAGAAACAAAAGACAGCAGTGAGTTTTTGGAAAGGGCAAAAAGGGATGCCGGAATGGATATTAAGATCATCTCGGGGCAGAAGGAAGCAGAATTAACCTTACAGGGGGCTTTATCAGGCACGATTCAGAACGAAACACCGTCATTTATAGTCGACATAGGCGGCGGAAGCACTGAATGGATATTATATGATTCATTGTGCAGCTGTCCACTATATGGCTTGGAAGATAAAGTTCAGGGACCAGGAGACAGGAGTAGAAGAGTAGAGTCAGCACTAAAACTGGGCAGCGTCAATTTAGGCGCTGTAAGGCTTTTTGAGACCTTTATAAGATATGACCCACCTGCTCTATCAGAAATAGAGGAGATGAAAGGATACATTTGCGATAAATTTTCGGAAGCGATAATCCATACGCCTGCCAGCCATCACTCGCCATTAAGCCTTATTGCTACAGGGGGTACTGCCACAACAATAGCTGCCATAGATATGGGTCTCGGTGAATATGATGGAGATAAAGTTCATTTACACAAGACCTCTTTCTCCGCTGTTAAGGCAATCTTTGAGGAGTTGATTGGTCTGACTCTTGGAGAGCGTAGCAAAATAAAAGGGTTGTTGCCTGAAAGGGCGGATATAATAATACCGGGGACTCTCATCTTATTAACATTAATGGAAATTTTAGAGATAAGAGAGGTAATTGTGAGTGATTACGGACTGCTGGAGGGTTTATTAATAGCCTCGGCAATTGGTAACGCCGATCGGTAGCGAAGCTCCATACCACTTAAGAGGCAGACAAAAAACGGTTTATTATGAAAATAAGAAGGGCAATGGTATCTGATATTAAACAGATACATAAACTCATAAATGAGTTTGCAAAAAAGGAGGAGATGCTTCCGAGGGCACTTAATGAGCTCTACGAGGGGATGAGGGACTTTTTTATCTATGAAGAAGATGAGATAATCAAAGGTGTTTGTGCCCTTCGTATTTTATGGGAAGACCTTGCAGAAATAAGGTCCCTCGCAGTAAGGGAGGAGTGTCAGCGATCTGGAATTGGTATAAACCTTGTAAAGAGGTGTATCGAGGAGGCCATGGAGCTCGGAGTATATAAAGTCTTTGCCCTTACATACCAACCCGAATTCTTTAAAAAGATCGGTTTTAGTGAGATCGACAAGACCAGACTTCCTCAAAAGATATGGGGTGACTGCCTTAAATGCCCAAAGTTTCCGAAGTGTGACGAGCAAGCGGTGATCATGGAAGTCAGAAGTAAGAGGTCAGAAGTGATTTCTCCTTATCTCTGCATCTGCCCTTAACTGCTCAAGATGTCTCTTTAGTTGCTCGCTTAGCTCTACTTCAAAGAGGTGCCTCTCGATAGCACTCCTTGCAAGCAGAGGATCTTTCCCCTTGAATTCATCGATATGCCTTCTATAAAACTCAGTTATCTCTTTTTCCCGGATAACAATCCGGGGTTTAATTCTGATACCGATATAGACCATCAAGAGTTCATCATGCGTAGGGGCCTCAAGCCTCATTCGCCTTGCCTCGTTGATAAGCAACAAACGATTAATCATAGAATTAATGACTTCCTCTCTTGTTATGCCGTCCACAATCTTCCTCATCTCCATATACTCTTCCTGAAATTCAGAGAGTGTAATTGCCGAATCATCCACAGAGGCAACAACCCTGTCGATTATTCTGGCAGAACATGGCACAGGATTCAGGATATAGGATATAGCGATCAGAAACAGGATACACTTTATGGCTTTACTAAAGGCGCTCAATTTTCACCCCTCTAAAGAATAACATATACTACACCTCAAAACGCATGACCAATGCTAAAATGCACCACTCCTCTGCTCTCCCCTGCTTTTCTATCTAATTTATGACCATGGTCTATCCTGAATGGCCCAATTGGAGTGCTGAATTTCAACCCAACTCCGGCAGTGTATCTGAGGTCTGTTATATTCATGTATTCAGCCCTCCTCCATACATTCCCTCCGTCAAGAAATGCAACAAGGCCGAACCCCCTCCAGACATCCACTCTGAACTCGATGTTGCCCATTACAAAGGCATCTCCACCAGTCTCAGGTCCCAGTGCATCTTGCTCAAAGCCCCTGACAGTTGTCCCTCCGCCAAGGAAGAATCTCTCGGATAGTGGCAACTCCTTCGTATCTCCAAAACCCTGAGCAGCCCCTCCCCTTAATGATGTGACAAGGACTATCCTTTCTCCCAGGCTCTGGAATCTGGCAATCTCTGCTGTAAGCTTGACAAACTCCACTTCTGAGAGAAAGATACCAGATGCTACTCCAAGGGACGTCTTCGCAAATACACCCCTCCTCGGATTAAAAGGGTCGTCTCTTGTGTCGTATATTAAGGCCGGGCGAATTCTACTTATTACATGAGTTCCTTCATCTCCTCTGCCGAGAATTATGCCGGGTCTTACATCGAATGTCCTCACAACAGAAAAGTCGTAATAAAATCCAGCCTTTAGATTCTCACTAAGCCTCTTTTCGATACCGGCGCTTGCTGAACTTCTTCTTAACCGGTATCGTATTTCATCGGTATCTATACACCTCTCCGTCCTTCTTTCGTGCAATAGTGATGCCCTAAATGCTACTTCTCTCTTTAGAAACCATGGCTCATAATACGGAAGCTATGAATCTCTGCCCCAAAGTGTCTAATTCTGCCCTGAATGCTGCCTCTCTATTCATTCCCCATAAATTTCTGTGGCTAATATCAAGGAATCCCCTGAATCTCTCGTGGTCGCCGTAACCAAGACCAAATTCCACCACACCTGCGGGGGCCTCTTTTAATTCAACTAACACATCTCTCTTGTTGTCTGCCCCTTTGTCTAAAAGCTTCACCTCTACCGCACTAAATAGGCCCAAATCGTGCAGTCGACCTCTTTGTTGAATGACAAGACCGTAATCGAGGGGGGCGCCCGTTTCATGCAGAAGTTCTCTTTTTATTACCTTTAGTCTTGTCTGCTCATTGCCTCTAACGATGGTCTTACCGAAAAATGCCATATCACCCTCCTCGATATTAAAGGTAATATTTGCAGAGGCATTATGAATCTCCCTTCCTACAGTAACAGCAGCATTTAGGAAGCCATGTCTGCTATAAAGTCTCAGTATTCTTCTTCTTGCATCAAAGATATCCATCTCATTGTATGGAATTCCATACTCCAGTAGTATCTCTCTTAATATCTCCTCATCAGAAATAGCCCTATTGCCCGTTATGGATATTTTTGATAGCAAGATCTGGGGGCCTTCTTCTATAAAAAATCTTATCTCGACCTTGCCATCAGCAATTTTTACTTCACTGCAAACCTCTACATGCAAATGTCCTAGGGCCCGATAGAGCCTCGTTATCACTTCTGTATCTGACTTTAAAAGACGAGGGCTATAATGACCACCAACCCTTAAGGTCAAGATACCTTTCAGCTTTTCATGAGGAATGGTTGTATCTACAAATGTGATCGAATTTACTACCTGCCTAACCCCTTCAAATATCGAAAATTCCAGACATATGTGGCCCTTAGAGATTGATACCGAGGGCACAGCATAGGCAAACAGGTAGCCATGATGGTGGTACAGCCTTATTATTCTTAATATTGCCTCTTTTACCAGGGCGTGGTTGAATTCGTCCGCGTCAAAAAAAGGCGCCTCTGCCATTAATATATTTGTTTGTAGTGCAGCATTACCCCTAAAGGTAATCTCCAGTCTCCTGCCTTTATCAATGTGTATATTAAGAACTCCGTCGGTATAAGAGTACTCAATCAATGTCTGTATATTTCCTCGTCTCTGGTAGTGTTCGATTATTTTTTGTGTCATTCGCTCCACTTCCATCCGGTCAAAGATATCGCCTGCTGAAAGTCTCAAGTATCGCCTGACAATATCTTCCGGTCCAGAGATGTTTATCGTTTTTATGATTTCAGGATGCCCCTCTTTGACTTCGATCACAATATCTACCCTATTGTCATCTCTGATAATTATGCTGTAATCGACATCTGCATTCACGAAACCTCTCTTTCTTAATTCCCTTTCTAAAGAGTAAATGGCCCTCCCTATTGCCAGAGTACTTATCCTTTCCCTTTCGTTTATGCCCACTAAGTGCCGTCTTATAAACCTGGTCGAGAAGTGGTCATTTCCCTCTATCTTTATCGAACCGATGATCCCCCTTTCTTTAACTATTACCTTAAGTACGGTATAGTCATCGTCGAGGCTTTTAATGATAATGTCGTCAAATATCCTCTTTAGAAATGCCCTTTTGATGCCAGTCCTCAATTTAGCTTTATTTAGTATTTCCCCTTCGCTGAGATTCAGCAGATACAAGAGTTCATCCGTATGGATGGAGTAAAGACCTATAATCTCGATTCTCTCTATAGGGCAATGGCTCTCAGGTGTTGTTTGAGAATTGACATTTGTGACAAAAAAAAATGTAGAATACAGAAGACAGAGCAAAAAACAGAGATATTTCTTGCTTGATTTATGCTCTCTGGTTTTTACCTGAGGACGATTATTGATTACTGATTTATGGCTGTCATTCTTTCTTCTATCTGAATTCAAATCTGAATACAACATCCCCGCCGATGCTACCCCTTCCATCCCGTAATCCGGCAAGCGATATATTATCCCCTAAAATGTACTCTAATTCCCATACCTGTTCTCTTCCAGTGTCGAGAGAGATACTATGCGTTACATGCAACCTATCTCCCAATAATCTCTTCTCCGCAGTTACACGAGGCGCTATGGTTCCGGTATGGTTTGAGACATGAGGGGATATGCAAATACGGTCAAGCCCTGAAATAGTCTTCAGCCTTTCTTCTAAGACATCTTGTAATTCGCCAGTCAAAAATGGTATGGCGATAGCTGTGCCAATTGCGGCCAAATCTCCTCCCCTCTGACCGACAGCAAGGAGACTGAATATATCTGTCTTATTCAATGATGGGTTTGATGAAAAAGCGAGATTAAATCGTTCCATGTATCCGTCTATATTGATCGTGATATCGTAATTTCTTACCCTCGTCTCGGCGACGATATCGAAATAAGGATCTATTAGGTCTGGATCGCGAAAATCTACCCTCCCTTCCAGTATCTCAAACTCATTGTTTTTAAAAAATATAACTCCTTCCTCTACCTTAACACTTCCTAACAGTATTGGCCGCCCTATAGTCCCTCGTAAAAGAATAGCCATCTCCATAGATGCCCTTACGACATCATTGTCGATCACAAAATTATTCCCTGATACCCTGATATTCAGGTCTGTTTCATTCAATCCGGCAACTCTTACGCCGAGCTCCTTGTCATTGAAGGCATTTAGCATCAAGCTTTCCCGCTTTATTGTCCCGCTGTATTTTGCTTTTTTTATCTGGATATCACCTGTTATTGCTTGCGACTCCATGTTGCCTCTGCAGTATAAATTTCCATCGAAGTTAACCCATAAATCCCTCGATATCGAAGCCGTTATCCCTTTTAATTGAGATTCTATGAAGAATCTCTCTACCGAAAACCCATCCAGGTGCACAACCCCGGACAAGATTACATCCCCACCAGAGAGCCTTCCTGTTGCCCTCTCAATAATGGCCTTGCCGTTGTCCAGATATATATGAGCCGACATAGATGTAAGGAGATAAGGGAGATCTCTAAGGCCTAATATGCCGTTTTCGATAGCTATACTTCCCCCAACTTGTGGGTTATTCCACTTGCCAAACAGCGAGAGGGTGAAATAGGCATTGCCTTCTGCTACATCTATAGATTCAAGCAGTGCTGCAGTAGGCGCAATTGATGATGAGCCTTCAAGTGTAAGATTATAGCCCTCTCCTATGTTTATATCTCCGCTCAATCTGAATTCAGTGGTATCACTTTTCAGAGAGAACGACTCTATAGAGAGTATGCTTTCTTCGAGCCGGACTATAATGTCAGAACTATTTATGAAGCTAGTACCGTAAAGGTAAAGCTGGGCATCATTTATCGTGGCGACCGCATTTATATGATTCCTGTCTCCCTCTGCCACTATACTGCCAGCGAGGTTAACCAACAGATCTTCAGGTGGATCTTTTAGAAAAGGTGCAACTGCAAAGTCGTACCTTGCAGGTTGTAGCTCAACCCTTAGCGCCCATGGAAGCGCCTCGGTAAGGTCTGCATTGCCACTTATATTCAGCTTGCCATCCAGCATATCAACAACTACCTCGGCATGCCTGTTATTTAATGCCAATTCAAGTCTCCCTTTTCTGTCTCCATCGAAATATATATTGCTCGCAGCCTTTATGGCAGGGTCTCCAAAAGTACCCTCTCCTTTGATCTTTACATGGCGCAGTGAGGATGCATCCAAAATACTGGAAAGCGGATAGCGGAGATCTGCCTGCCATGACTGTAATCTCTCTTGCTCAGATACGTGTAGCACCGGAAGGGTTGGTATATCTTCTGGTATAGCATCAATGAGATTTATCATTTCTGCCTCGGCCACAAATGAAAACTCCGCATCCAGAGAGACCCTCCCATCTGCTGTCAAGGCCACATCTCCTCTCTTTACGTTTAGGTCGCTGAATAAAAACCATCCCTCTTCATACAAGAGACTGCCATCTACGTAGTCAGCTATGTGCCTGCCGTACAAGGATAGACCACTGGCGCTAAAATCTCCAGATACATTAATATCTCCCGGACCCCCGGTAAATCTGAGATTCGCATCCATATTCCCGATAAACGGTGGCCATTCTTTAAAGATATCAGAGAGGTTTTCTATGGCGATGTTTTTGGCCGATATATCAAGGTTATATTCTGGTTCTTCTAACTCGAACAATGCCTCTGCATTCCCGAAATAAACATTGCCCATAGCCCTGAACTCCCCGTTTATTGTAGAGTGAGCGAAAAAATCATTGATGGTCAAGTTCTCTTTCCGATAGCTAAAACTGCCCTCGACTAGGTCGAAATTTAGTCTCCTCTCTTTTAATATATCCGGCGTTTCGAGTGCTTCAGTCGCAAGGGTTACATCCTTCAATGAAAATATCACATCCAGTGACGGATCATCAGGTGTCCCTGATACACCGAATTGAAAGTCTCCAGGGCCAGATAGCGCACTAAAATATGGATAGAAAAAGTCCTTTATATCAGCAGTCTTTCCATCGCCTTTAAGGCCTATTTTATTGTTTAAGAGGTCAATGCTCCCTGTAGTTGAGATGCTGGATTCAGCAGTAGAGATAGATGTATTCGAAAAGTGTAGGACACTATTTTCCATATTAAATTCAGACTCTATTCTTTTTATCCTGTCGAGGATGCCACCACCCACCGGTCTGCCTTTGAAGGAAAAACTCCCCTCTGGGTTAAATTCACTCCCTGAGGATGATATTTCACCACTAACCTTACCTTCAGAGATATGCGGATTCCAACCGATTAATTCAAAGATGTCATTACTATTAAGATCCCTCCCCTTTACATTAAGGCTGAAATAATTGAGATATGGAAGTTTAATCATCACCTCGGCATCAGCCGTGCCGCCATAAAGGGTAGCGCTGCCATCACTAAACCTCATTACGCCGTCTGAGTAAGAGACATTGCAGGTTAGCCTGTCCAGATATATACCGAAGAGACTGCCATCGTCAAGTATAGCCTCCGCATTCCACTGCGGATCATTTAAATATCCGCTCAATTTACCCTCAAAGTTTAGATATCCCTTTAATGGTTCTTTCACCGATAGCAATCCCATAAGGGTCTCGAGATAAATAGCCCCTTTCACTTTTAAATCTAAAAATATCTCTTCTGGCGACATCGAGTCACCACTCTTTACTCTCCCTTTAGCCGAGACTCTCCAATCTTCCTTTTTAGTAAGCTGTGAGCTGTGAGCTGTGAGCTGTTTTGCTGCTTGCTGCTTACTGCTCACTGCTTGCTGCTCACTGCTCACTGCATTCATCTTTACCTCAGGGGTGTGAGGTGACATCTCAAAGCTTTTTATCTCGAGATAATCCTCCCTTACGAGAAAATTGGTCTCTATCAGGAGATAAATTTCTGGAAGTCCCTCTTTGGTAATTTTGGTCATATTTGAAGATATTCGGAATTTTGGCACACTTGACAGTGTTATGTTAGCAGTTACTTCTTCGGCCGATATTGAGGAGTCTCCGTCTTCAAAAAATACAGTCGCATTTTTAATATCAATAGATTCTTGAGGCACCTTAAATGGTATCTCTTTTGCTATATTTTCTTTAATGTTCGCTATAATATCTTCTATCTGCTTCCTATTTGAGTGGATTTCTGGATCATTTATGACAAGCCTTCTAAGAATTATTTCATTTTTAATTAATCCTGAAATGCCGATATAGCCTCTAATTCCCTCGGCCGCTAAAATCTCATTACCTTTGTCATCAAAGACCTTTACACCCTGCATCTCGACAAAAAGAGGCAGCATATTAACAACTATATCTTCTGCTACAAATTTCTTGCCTGTTATAAGTTCCAGTTCAGGCAATATAAGCCCTTTAATGGTAGTAGCGGTATCATGCCCTTTTACTACATATAGTAAAGAGAGTCCCAGAATCAGGATCAGAATTGCTATATAAATAATTCCTCGTTTCATAACCATTATTGTTGTGTTTAGCGATTCACTTATTAATAAGACTTATGATATGGCTCTTGTCTCCTCCTGATCCGAACTCCGCTGCGAAGCTCTTCTACATCAGGGGGTCACTACTATCTCATCTCCTTCTTTTACCCTCTCTAATATCTTGATGCATGTCCAGATATGTCGCCCTGTCTCAGCAGGAACAAGCCTTGCCTCTGAATCCCTTACACTTTATTATAAATGATCGCTCATAATTTAATTTATCTACTGCCGCAGAGCAATTATCGTTGCCTCTGCTTCTGCCCTGACCGTCCCCACGTCCATAGCCTCTACGACAATCAGCAAAGACTGAGGTCTGGGCTATGGTTGTTTGTCATTGCGAGCCCGAAGGGCGTGGCAATCCCGCCCAGATTGCTTCACTTCGTT
>JAJOKM010000050.1 GCA_021129835.1 Thermodesulfovibrionales bacterium
AAATCTTATTCTTTCAGACTTTTGGAAGAGGCTCACAAGGAGAGGGTATTTTTATGAAGACAGGGATATTCCATAAAATTTGGTTGCTCGCTATTTGTTGCGTCTTGATTGTTCTCATGCCCTGTTATGTGAGTCCAGTTTTTGGTTCTGAACGCATGCTTATGCGTGCCGATGCGTATCTTATGGAGGGGAACTATATAAGGGCGAAGCAACTGTATAAGGAGATATTTTTCCTCTCAAAAGAGGACACTTTGGCAGAAAAGGCGTTGTTTGGGCTGGGCAGGTCTTATTTCTACTTAGGGAATTATCATCTGTCGCGGCATTACTTAAATCTTTTTATACAGGTATCTCAGGAGACTGAATACCTAAATAAGTCATATCTTTTGCTCGGCTTCATTGCATTGCACCTGCAAGAATTTAAAGAGGCGCGGCGCTATTTTGAAATGGTAGGCGGTCATCTGAAAAACGAGGCAAAGATCGGAAAATCAGAGGCAGCATTAAGGTTTGGTCATCTCGCAGAGGCAAGTCTTTTAATGGAAAAGGTTGACAGGAGGTTGCAGGAGACCGATCCTCGCGCCCTTTATATCAGGGCAATGATATACAGCAAGCGAGAACTGCATGAGGAGGCCCTGAAGACTATTAATAAAGTTTCGATCCCGTTTCTGATAGAACATAGGCTCATGACCGATAAGGCCCAGATATTGCTGAATGCGGGGCAGCTCGAGGAAGCAGAAAGGGTCAGTATTGGTATATTAAATGATGCTTTTTTGATTATCGAGAGGCGCGACGCAAAGGAGGTCTTGATGCAGATTTATGAAGCAGAAGGGAGGGTGGATGAGGCACTAAATGTCGGCCTTGAATTGCTGCCCTTTGTGGTGGGAGATGACCTCAAATTAACGATCATCACTTTATATCACCAAAAAGGCGATATTGGTAATATTATTCGCTTTGCAGCCCTTCTGGATGACAGAGAAGTGAGGTCTAAAGAGATCGAAAAGGGGCTTAGAAAGGGTATCGAGATAGGGTATCCAGGGATTACGGAATATATTATCCGATTTTCACCATTCATTGACCCGGACAGTCCATTCATTGTAGATGCCTCAAGGCACCTGATAGCAGATGGCAGAAGGGATGAGGGAATGGGACTCCTTGAAATGGCATTAAGAGGCGCCGCAAAGGGAGATGCCTCATTGCTTCTGTCTGAGCTATTAATAGGCGCGGGAAAATATAAAGAGGCTAAAGAGCTTCTTGAGCCTTTGACTCGTGATAACCGCCTTTTTCGCAAGGCGTCTTATATGATGGGGGCAATGCTTGAGAGGATGGGAGAGTACATATCCGCAATTGAGTATTTGAAGAGGGCAACGAAGAATATTAAAGACCGTAGGATAGCAGCAAGAGTTGGTGATCTGTACTGGAGAGCTGGAGAAAGGTCTATCGCGATGAGGTACTATGCCATAGCATCTGGTATGGGATGTGCTGTATCCTCGATAAAGGTTGGTGATTATTTTTATATCGCAGGAGATCATAAAAGGGCAGAATTTCATTACAGAAGGGCGCTGGATTACGATATAGAAGATGTTAGGAGTCTGCAGTGGGCTCAATATCAATATGGAAAGTTAACTATAAACAGAGACTATCTACTGAAGGCAATTGATGGAGGCGGAGAGATTGCAGAGGCAGCAGTAATTATTTTAGGAGGGCATTGAGTTTGCCAGAAATAAGGACAGAAATAAAAGATGCTGAGCATAGTGTCGATTTGTTAAGTAAGGCAATAGAGACCTTTAATTCTGCATCTGTCACCCTTGTCCAATACTACAATACTCTTGAAGACAAGGTCAGGCTGCTGACGGAGGAGGTGGATCACAAAAAACAGTTGCTCAATAGCATTCTCGACAGCATTGATGTGGGTGTGATTTTTTTTGACAAGGAAGGGTTTATCAGGATCATGAATAATGCATCCGAGAGTCTTCTTCGAGTCAACGCTAATGATTTGATAGGCGGTATGTCGATACATGCTGAAATTCATGACGATGTTATAGTGCCAAAAAATGGCAAATCATTTTATGCCATTGTATCCTTTCTGGATGTAAGAGATAGGGAAGGAAATATTATTGGTCATGTCTTGATATTTAAAGATATTACAAGACTTAAGCAACTTGAGTCAGAAAATGAGCGAAACAGGAGACTGACTGCGATGGGAGAACTTGCCATCAAGATTGCCCACGAGATAAGAAATCCACTCGGCAGCATAGAGTTATTTGCGAGTCTCCTTGCCTCTGACTTAATGGGGACGGAGCAGGGCGATTATGCAGTCAGGATAACAAAGTCTGTAAGATCCTTAGTCAATACCCTCGACAATATGCTCAGATTTACCAGAGAGATAAGACCTAAACCAGAATATAGTTGTTTAAATGATGCAATCAGGGAGACATGCGATGAATTTAAAGAGCTATTTACGAGTAACAATATACGCCTCTATATAAATGAGAAGGGTCAATATTGGATGCCAGTGGACAAAGGACTTATCAAACAGGCATTAATAAATATATTATTGAATTCTGTTCACGCGATGATTGATGGAGGAAGCATAGAAATAGAAATTAGAGGTACGTCTTATGCAAATTCAGGCGGTGGTGTTGAGATTGCCATTAGAGACAGCGGGCATGGCATGGATGCGGAGACAAAGGGCAGGATATTCGAACCATTTTTCTCGACGAAGGACAGAGGAACAGGCCTCGGAATGTCTATCGCAGAGGGAATAATAAAGGCACATAAAGGGACGATAGATATCAAGAGTGAGGTTGGACATGGAGCAGAATTTATTATTAAACTGCCTGATCAAAAAGGCAGAAAGGATGGAGGATAGATGAAATCTGTATTGATAGTCGATGATGAAGTGGATATGGCTCTGGCAATTAAGGAGTCTCTAAAGAGGAGCGGGTTTAAATCTACGGTTTACTGCAGCCCCATAGATGCATTGTCAGAACTCAATCTTAAAGATTTCGCTCTTGTCATAACTGATATGAAGATGCCGAAGATGAGCGGTATTGATTTTCTCCAAGAGATTAGAAAAAAGGGCATAGCTGTTCCTGTAATTGTGATAACAGGCTATGGAACTGTAGAGAATGCTGTAGATGCTATGAAGTTAGGCGCGACTGACTATATCATGAAACCATTTTCATTTGAGTCATTAAACATGGTTATCGCGAGGATACTCCCAGCAGAAGGGGGTGACATAGTGGCTGAATCCCCTGCCATGAAGAGTCTCATGTCTATAGTAAGAGATGTCGCCAAGAGCGATATAACTATTCTTTTGTCGGGTGAAAGCGGAACGGGGAAAGAGGTGATAGCCAGAAGTATTCACAAAAATAGCCCCAGGGCGAATAAGCCTTTTGTTGCTATAAATTGCGCTGCCATATCAGAAAATCTCCTCGAGGCAGAACTCTTTGGCCATGAAAAGGGTGCCTTTACAGGTGCAATTGATAGAAAGCCTGGCAAATTCGAACTTGCTGATGGCGGGACGTTGCTCTTAGATGAGATAAGCGAGATGAACTTTTCACTACAGGCGAAACTCCTCAGGGTCATACAAGAAAGAGAAGTGGACAGAATAGGCAGCCGCTTTCCCACTCCGGTGGATGTGAGGATTATTGCTACTACAAATAGGGATATTCTGTCGGAGGTGAGAAAAGGGCGATTCAGAGAAGACCTTTATTACCGCCTAAATGTATTGCCGTTGGAGTTGCCTCCTTTGAGAGAACATAGAGAGGACATAATCCCTCTGGCAGAGCTTTTTGTGAAAAGGTTATCACATAAGATGGGCAGGGCGCTGTTATTGTCGGATGAACTTAAATCATTTCTTTTAAAAGAAGATTGGAAAGGAAATATAAGAGAGCTCGAAAATTTCATTTATAGAATAGCTGTATTGTCCCGGACAGAGGTCTTGTTTTTCGATGCACATGATTCGCTGAACCGGAACGGAGCAGAGTTTCGTGACAATAGGTTTGGTTTAAAGCGGCGGGATATGGGCGGTACGGATAGTCAGAATAGCCAAAATGGCTCAGAAAATAGAATGAAAGACATGGAAAGAGACTTGATTATCAATACCCTCCGGGAGACTGATGGTAATAAAACAAAGGCAGCCCAATTGATAGGGGTCAATGTAAGGACAATCAGAAACAAAATAAAGGAATACAGCATCTCAGGTGATGAAATAATTGATAAACGACAATAAATGACAAACAAATTGACGCGTGGGAATGAAATTTGCAAATTAAATATTATGTGACTACTCCGGTCTCCCCTAACCCCTCTTTGCCAAAGAGAGGGATAAAGAAAATATACCTAAGTAGTTACAAATATTATATGCATTTATCAATACCAAACTGGAGGAGGGAATATGCCGGACGACCCGATTAAAATACTTGGACATATGCTCGATGTAGCCGTTTTTAGACATAGCCTTCTGTCTTCTAATATAGCCAATCTAAACACACCTGGGTATAGGGCAAAGGATATATCTTTCCAGGACGAACTGAACGAGGCTATTAGAGGGGACCAATCAGGATTTGATGTCTTTGAGCGTGTAGCGACCATGCCCACTAGAGACGGAAATACAGTTAATCTCAATATCGAGATGATAAAGGTTGCCGAAAATACATTAACATTCAATGCTGCAGCTCAATTGTTGTCTATGAAAATAGGGATGACTAAGAATGTCATAAGAGGCGGCAGGTAGAACACGACGATTAGTGGGAGGAGAAATTGCCTTGGTGAAGATGAGAAAGAGCCTGTTATACTAAGGAAGTCGTAACTACTCAGGTTCACGGTTAACAGCCTGAGTAGTTAGTGTCTGAACGGAAATCCCTTGGTTGTCATTTCGACTGAAGGGAGAAATCTTTTAACGCAAGTATTTTCAACACCATAAGATTTCTCGCTCCGCTCGAAATGACAGCTATGGATAGTTTTCGTTCAGGAACTAATTACAAGGAGGTCTTAAATTATGAGAGAGATGTTTTTGCCACTGAAAGTTAGCGCAACAGCACTGGAGGCCCAGCAGGTAAGGATGAATGTGATAGCCTCTAACATCGCCAATGTAAACTCTACAACAACCCTTGAAGGGGGAGGCCCTTACAGGAGGAGGGAAGTGATTTTTGAGGCATATCTGTTTAATGAGAGTTCAATTGGCGTAAATATTTCGAGGATAATTGAAGACGGAAGCCCGTTTAGAAAGGTTCACGACCCGGCCCATCCTAATGCTGATGCGCATGGTTATGTCCTTTTCCCTAATATCAGCACAATAACAGAGACAGTAAACCTCAAGAGCGCTACACGGGCATATGAGGCTAACTTGACACTCATCAATTCTTTTAAAGAGATGTTTATGAGAACCATTAACATTCTAAGGGCGTAATGGGTGAATGAGTAGATGGGCGAATAGAATACCCATCTACCTCATCACTGATTACTCATCACTCATCACTGATTACGTGAATGAGTGGGTGAGTGAATGAATACACCCATAGGACTCATAGACTACGCATAAAGGAGGATATATATGAACGAGATTAAACCGATAAGGGATATTTCTGGAAGTATTCCTGATCCTTCAAAAACTTCTCAAAAGGGAGAAGCCTCCTTTGAAGATGCCATAAAGAATGCCTTAAGGGAGACGGCTGAAATTAAGACCGAGGCAGAGCAGGCCATTAGAGCCTTTGCAGCAGGAGAAGTACAGGATATTCATACTGTAGTGATCGCGATGCAAAAGGCCGATATATCTTTGCAGACCCTCATGCAGGTAAGGAACAAACTGCTTACTGCGTATCAGGAAATAATGAGGATGCAGGTGTAGGATCATTTTTCGATTCCTGACTGGGTGTAGGCAGGTACATTATCACGAGAGGTGCAAATGCAATTAGCTAATATTTATGAAGAGATTAAGGCGAGTTCTTTGCAGAAAAAGATCGCTCTTGGATCTGTCGCTATTTTAAGTCTTGTGATTGTGATTGGGATAATACTCTGGAGCCAGAGGATTGATTACCAGATACTTTACGCTAATCTTGCGCCGGAAGATGCAGGTCGAGTTATTGCGCAATTAAGAGAGATGAATGTCCCTCATCGTGTAGGGGCTGATGCTATTTTTGTTCCGCGTGACAGGGTTCATGGGATTAGGCTTGATTTGGCTGCTCAGGGAATTCCTCAGGGAGTCGCTGGTTTTGAACTATTCGATGAAGCACAGATAGGTGTTACTGCGTTTGTTCAGCGAGTAAATTATATAAGGGCGCTCCAGGGGGAGTTGGCCAGAACCTTAAGGCAGTTTAGGGAGATAAGACAGGCAAGGGTGCATATTGTCATTCCGGAGCGAACAATATTTGCTGCGAGAGAAAAGGAGGCTACTGCATCGGTCATAGTTGAGCTGGAGCCTGGACAGGTGTTAGGCCACAGGCAGATTGGCGCCATATCGCATCTCGTCTCGAGCAGCGTTGAGGGACTGCAACCGCGAAATGTTGCTATTGTAGATACCCTCGGTAATCTGCTTTCGGGGCCTGTTGGCGAAGATGTGATTGTAGATGCGGGATTACTGGAACACCAGAGAGCCGTTAATAGAGGCTACGAAGACAGGATTCGGGACATGATGGAAGGCATTGTCGGCAGAGGAAATGTGCTCGTCAGGGTTGCCGCGAATATAAATTTTACCGAGATCGAAAAGACAGAGGAGATATTTGATCCCGACGCCATCGCGGTTAGACGTGAACAGCGAGTCCAGGAAGAAGACAGAAGGATGGCCCCTGCTGGAATCCCTGGGGTTTTAGCCAATGAACCTGGTCAGATACCATTGGCAGCAGCTGGGATGCCAGCCTTATCTCAAAGACAATCTGAAGACATATTCTTTGAAGTAAGCAGGAGTGTCAGCAGAGTAATGCAGCCAAGAGGAGCAGTCGAGAGTATCTCTGTTGCCGTAGTCGTAAATGGGACACATAGAGAAGAAAATGGCGAAAGAGTTTTTGTTCCGAGAAGCGCTGCTGAGCTCGAAATGTATAGGGGGCTAATCAAGGCTGCTATAGGGTATGATGAAGCAAGAGGAGATCAGATTATTGTAGAGAGTGCGCTATTTGAAGTAGCTATTGAAGAACTTCCTCCAGCGGAGGTAGATTATGTCGGGATTGCAATGTCTTTACTCAAGTATATCATTCCGCTTTTTATAGCGCTACTCCTCATCTTCTTCGTAATTAGGCCGCTCATACGGATGCTGAGATCCCCGGCAAAAGAGAGGGTGATGATCGAGACAGAAGAAACTATACCAACTGCTCCTCTACCAACGCCTGATATTACTCCAGAGAAAACAATAAGAGATGAAGTGCTATCAGCGGCGAAAAAAGACCCGAAGCATACTTCCATGATATTAAAGAAATGGATGGCAGAATAATGCAATGAAAAAATTCTCAGGCATCGAAAAAGTTGCTATATTTCTCTCTATAGTAGGGGATGAAATTGCTACCGAGATTTTTAAGCATTTGGATTCGCAGGAGTTAGCAAGGATTGTTCCTCTGATGACAAAGATAGAGGTGACCCCTGAAGAGATTAACATGGTGGTGGAGGATTTTCATAAAGCGGCAGGAACTGTCTTGATTGGTGTAGATGAGGAATATATTAGAAAAATATTGATCAATGCATTTGGGCAAAGTGAAGTGGAGAAGTTAATGGAGAGGATCGAAGGCGGCGGCAGTGCCTTCGATATGTTAAGATGGCTTGATTCAAGCAGTATAACCAACATGCTTTTGAGGGAGCATCCCCAGACTATAGCTATAGTTCTTGCCCATCTTGAGTCTACACAGGCCTCAGAGGTCCTCTCGAAGCTCCCTGAGCATCTAAAGGTAAGTGTTTCACTGAAAATCGCAAACCTTCATCAAGTCTCTCCTGTGGTATTAAAGGAATTGGAAGATGTGCTTCAAGGGCAGATGCAAAAGCATACACGGGGTAAAAAAGTTGGCGGAGCCAGGACAGTAGCCGAAATACTTAATCAGATGGACAGGGCATCAGAAGATTTGATCTTAAAGAGCATCGAGGAAAGAGATAAAGAGCTTGCAGAAGAGATAAGAAAACTCATGTTCACCTTTGATGACCTCATTCACATCGACGACCGGGGGATACAGATGTTACTGAAAGAGATAACCACAGACGATCTTGCCCTCTCCTTGAAGATGGCATCTGATGAGTTGAAGGCCAAGATATTCAAAAATATGTCTCAGAGGGCCGTCCAGATACTAAAAGAGGAGATGGAGACCAGAGGAGCTGTCAAGGTTTCTGATGTTGAGAAGGCGCAGGTGAATATTACGAAGACAGCAAAGAGACTGGAAGAGGATGGCAGGATTGTTATCGGAGGCAAAGGTGAAGAAGATGTTGTTGTCTAATAAGGATTTCGATCCAGTCCAGCCATATAAACCGGTGCAGTTTGAAGACAATATTTCTGATGTGAAGATTACCAAAGAAGAGACTGAAAAAGATATTCAGGCCAAATTAGAGGCATTAGAGCAGAAAGGATATCTCGAAGGATACGCTGCCGGGCATGAAAAGGGAATAAAAGACGCGGAAGCGGAGATTGCCGAAAAGCTAAGGAGGCTGCAAGGGATTATCAAAGAACTTGACGGTTATAAGGAGAAAAAGACTAAAGAGTGGTTGCCTCAGATTATAGATCTTGCTCTCGAAATTTCGAAGAAGATTATCCGCAAAGAGGTGGAGTTGGATGAAATGGCAGTACTTCGCATAGCACGGGATGCCATAAAAAAGATCGAAGGCAGCAGAGAAGACATAATTATAAGGGTGAGTCATCAGGACTATGATGCAATGGTAACAGGCATTGCTTTTTTGAAGGAACAACAAGAAGTAAAGGACATTTCTGTTGAGCCTTCATCGTCGATCTCACCCGGGGGCGTCTATATAATAACGCCGACAGTAGAAATTGACGCAGGGATTGAAGAACAGATAAAGGAAATTCAAGATGGAATCAGCACAGCAATTGGTAGAGAAGTGTAAAGAGGTCATAAGGGACACAGAGACTGTCAAAGTCTACGGGAAGGTAAGTAGAGGTGTTGGTCTTGTCATCGAAGGCATTGGGCCAAAGGCGAGCATCGGAGATATCTGCCAGATATATTCCGATAAGCCGATAAATAGGCCGGCAGATACCTTCGGAGAATGCCAGGCATTTGGCGTAGAAAAAGGGTTTTCGGTAGAGGCTGAGGTTGTAGGATTTAAGGAGGGCAAGACATTACTGATGCCCTTTGGAGACATGGCAGGCATTGGCCATGGCTTTAAGATAATAGCGAAAGGGAGACAGAGGTATATAAGGGTCGGGGAGGAACTCTTAGGCAGGGTGTTCGATGGCATCGGGAATCCCATTGATGGCAAGGGACATATATCAGGAGAGCTTTATCCGGTATATAATGAACCTATTAATCCTTTACACCGGCGACGTATTTCTGAAGCACTCGATATCGGGATAAGGGCAATAAACACCCTGCTCACCTGTGGAAAAGGGCAGAGGATAGGGATTATGGCAGGCAGTGGTGTCGGAAAAAGTGTCCTGCTCGGCATGATGGCAAGAAATACGACCGCTGATGTCAATGTCATAGCGCTAATTGGTGAAAGAGGAAGGGAGGTGAGGGAATTTATCGAAAAAGACTTAGGGCCTGAAGGGCTCGCGAGATCTGTAATTGTTGTGGCAACATCAGACACCTCTCCACTGATAAGGATAAGAGGGGCATTTGTCGCCATTGCCATCGCGGAGTATTTTCGATCTCGGAGGAAAACAGTCCTATTTATGATGGATTCCCTTACGAGATTTGCGATGGCACAGAGAGAGATAGGACTTGCGGCAGGTGAGCCACCGACGACTAAGGGTTATCCGCCTTCGGTCTTTAATTTATTGCCAAAATTTATCGAGAGAGCGGGGAGTTGGGAAGGCGATGGAACAATAACAGGACTTTATACCGTTTTAGTAGAAGGGGATGATATGAATGAGCCTATTGCAGACGCTGCGCGATCAGTCCTCGATGGACATATAGTCTTATCGAGAGAATTAGCCAATCAAAATCAATACCCTGCTGTAGATGTACTCCAGAGCATAAGCAGATTAATGAAGGATATAATAGATGATAACCATAGAATGCATGTCGAAAAGGTATTGGACATAATGTCAATTTATAAGAGGTATGAGGATATCATCACCATAGGGGCATATAAAGAAGGCGCTAATCCAAGGCTTGACTATGCAATAAATATGATAAATAAGATAATACCCTTTTTAAAGCAAGACATAACAGAAAGGGTCTCTTTTGAGGATGGTTTGGATGAGCTTTATAAATTATTTTAACTTATAGTGTAACTACTTAGGTTATTAGGTTGCCAGGTTCACGGTTTACGGTTAACAACCTTATATTTCCATGGCCTTGAACCCTTGAACCTTGAACTATCGAGACTATGAACTAAAATGACGACTCCATTGGAAAGCCTTTTAAGCCTTAAGCGGTGGAGAGAAGACGAGGCAAAAAATCAGTTTGCAGTTCTTCTCAGAGAACTCATTAAAGAAGAGCAAAACCTTCATAGGACAGAAAACCAATACAGCGCAGTAAGCGAAAGATTAGAATCCAGTATGAGTGAATTGGTAAATATCGATGAAATAAAAAGGCTGAATGAATATTTAGGGAGTTTATTGATTAAATCACACCTCCAAAGAGGTGTGATTTCTGAAAAAGAGAGACTTGTTGAAGATGCGAGAAAGTTGCTGGTTGGGGCATCTACGGAAAAGAAGATAATCGAGAGGCTTAACGACAAAAGAAAGACCTTGATTGAAGACAAAAACAGAAGAAACGAACAGGCAGTTACAGATGAAAGCGTTGCTGCAGGGCATATAAGGAAAACAAGGTTCCTCGCTGTTTTAAGTGGGTAGTACAACATTCCCTCCCCCTCGATGGGGGAGGGTTAGAGCCTGCCCC
>JAJOKM010000147.1 GCA_021129835.1 Thermodesulfovibrionales bacterium
ATGTAGGTTTCTTTTCTTTTTAGGCCGTCTTGTCAATATTATAACCTATTTAGGCGTCCAGCTGAAGGGGTGCAGTTCCACAGGCGCGTGGCAAAAGATGAGCTGGCAGAGGTACTGATATGGAGGCAAGAATTATAGTTGTTTCGGATGGATTTTTGGTGCGGCAACGACAACCCATTTCATATAGATTTTTTATATGGGGCAACAGGGGCGCCGAATTGCCTTAAAGCTTGAAGGCAACTACATGTGCATGATATGATGTTAACAAGTAGTTGCTATCTTAGTCATAATGTTTATTTTATTTGAAGGGACTGAGACGCACGCTAATACTTATAAAAATCAAGGATTTTAATGCCAAAAGATATTGAGGTAATAAAAAGAGAGGAGATTTTAAGATTAAAAAAGGAGAGGAATGCCTTAATCCTTGCCCATAATTATCAAATAGATGAGGTGCAGGATATCGCTGACTTCGTGGGGGACTCACTTGAACTCTCAAGAACGGCTGCCACCATAGACTGCGATGTTATAGTATTCTGCGGCGTGCGCTTTATGGCTGAAAGTGCCTCAATACTATCTCCGAATAAAACCGTGCTTTTATCCAGACTGGATGCCGGATGTCCCATGGCAGATATGATTCAGGTCTCTTCTTTAAGGAAGGTTCAGAAGGAATTACCAGGCTACGAGGTTCAACCCAAATTTATCTTTCCAGATGATTTTACTCTGCGCGATATTAAGGCCAGATATCCTGGTCTGCCTGTTGTTACATATGTTAATACCAATGCCGATGTAAAGGCAGAAAGCGATATATGCTGTACATCGTCAAATGTTGTCCAGGTGATAGAGTCTCTGCCGGGTGAAGGAGTGATATGCATTCCAGACAGAAACTTATCTATGCGGGCAGAGAAGAATACTAAAAAGCGGGTGATTGCATGGGATGGTTTCTGTTATATCCATGATATGGTCACAAAAAGAGATGTCTTGGAGGCGAAGAAGAGACATCCATATGCTATCTTAATGGCGCATCCCGAATGTAGGCCTGAAGTATTAGAGCTTGCAGATCATGTAACAAGCACATCAGGTATGCTAAGATTTGCAAAGGCATCTAGCAAGAAGGAGTTTATTGTGGGCACAGAAATCGGACTTATCTATAAACTGAGAAAGGAAAATCCTGATAAGGCCTTTTACCCTTTAAGAGAAGATATGATATGTCAAGACATGAAAAAGACTACCCTAAGCGATGTTTTAACTGCACTTAAGGAGATGAAAAATATTATTAGAGTTCCTGAAGAGATAAGAATTCCTGCCAAGGAGGCCTTAGACAGGATGCTCGCCATAAAATAGGATTCTTTTTAAAAGTTTGGCGTGGCAAGGCTGAATTACGCCCTATAGCACATGTCCTATATATTGTTCGAGCCTTTCTGCACTCTTCAGCACACCTTCTGGCGAATGATTTTCGATTGTATAGATGCAGTCTGTGCCCTTCATTATAGAAAAGAGGGTATCAAAATCAAAATTCCCATCCCCAATAGCGTGGTGCAGGTCAGCACTTCTGTCATTATCGTGCAGGTGAAGTTCGACAATATATGGCTTTAGGGCCTTAAGCCATTCCTCTAAAGGCACCTTTGAGAATAGATTGTAGTGCCCGACATCAAAACAGATACCGAAATTGTCAGAATGCATATTCTCCATTAGCACTTTCAAGTTTGTAGGCTCATCCTCAAATATGTTCTCGATAGCGATCTTTATTCCCAATTCCCTTGCCTGCTCTCTTAATGGCTTCCATGTCTCGAGGCTCTTCTCTAACCAGGTATCCACCTTTAGGGCGTATTTCCATTTTTCATACCCGGAGTGAAAGACTATATTTTTGGGTCTCAAGATTTTTGCGATCTCAAAAACATGGTTAAACCTTTCGATGGTTGCCTTTCTGACCTTTGAGTCTATGGCTCCAGGCGATAGATCCATAAAAGGGGCATGAAATGATAAAGAGAGATCGTTGCAGAGTCTTTCTTTTAAAGTGACAATGGAATCCATATTGATGACATCGAGACTTTCAGAGTCGAAATATATCTCTGGATTCAGCCTGTTTTGGAGGATGAATTCGATATAGCCTTCTATTTTTTCGTAAGGGACAAAGACATGAGGGGAAGGCATATCTTCACTTTGCCTCGACGCTCTCTTTTTTCTGCTCGGGTCTTGATTCTGTTTTTTTCTCAGGAGATTTCCATTCAGCAGGTCCTTTTTTTGACTCTATTTTCGCTTCAGGAGATTTCTCTTCAGTATGACCTTTTTCTATCTCCATCGCCTTTTTTCTTTCAGGAGATGCATAGTCCGTCACATACCAACCCGTTCCCTTCAAGACAAACGAGGTGTTAGATATCAGCTTTTTCACCCGCCCTTCGCAGTCGGGGCATGTGGTTAAAAGTGTATCGCTGAACCTTTGTATAACTTCATGCTTTTTGCTGCACTGAAGACATTCATATTCATATACCGGCATATTTGTTGTGCCTCCTGAACTCAAATTGATAACAGACATAAGTAAACACCAATATAATAACATGAAGTCCTCACAAAAGTCTAAAAAGGCGGTAGGTTCAGGACTATCTCATGCCAAAAAGAGAGCAAATATTAGTCCGTTTGGGGCTATCATGCTATGAGTGAAATGGGCAGGTTATGGGATTAAGGAACCACGAACAACCTCTTGATTTTAATCAGGTCATTTACGACCCTCCCAATCCCAAAAAGCCTTCCTTCGCCGTCTTTGAGTTTCACGAATTGCGTTGGCGACTGGAGTGGTATTGTTGTTCTATAATTAATAACCCATGACCCGTAGTCTCTTATTGGATTGCCACTCTTTGCCGCTCTTAAATTATTGCCCATTAATCTCACCTCGGGTAAATGTCTCAGCGCAGAGTCGATAGAATGCAATGCCCTGCTTTTGTGAGGCAGCTCATCTATTTTTGCGGCATCCTCAATGCAGAAATCTCCTATTTTTGTGCGACTCAGTTCAGTCATGTACGAACCGACACCAATGGCATCACCAATGTCATTGCATAGAGATCGGATGTATGTCCCTTTTGAGCATGAGACCCTCATCGTGAAAAAAGGATACTCAAATCTCAAGACCTCTATTTCATTAATGACTATCTTTCTGGGTCGTCTCTCGACCTCGATGCCTCTTCTGACGAGCTTGTAAAGCGGCCTACCAGCTACCTTAATTGCCGAATACATTGGGGGTATCTGTTCGATCTCGCCAATAAATTTACTAATCACACCCTCTATATCACCTCTGTTAATGTCAAAATCAGTCACACTTTTTATGACTCTACCTTCAGAGTCGTAGGTATCTGTGCACTCTCCGAGTTTTGCTGTAGCAATATACTCCTTATCGAGATCAGAGAGATAGCCCGTAATCTTTGTTGCCTCATTCAGACATACCAGAAGCAGACCTGTAGCAGTAGGATCGAGCGTGCCTGCATGACCTGCCTTTTTTACCTTAAATATCTTCTTTACAGCGGTAGTGGCATCATGGGATGTAATGCCATAACCCTTCCTGAGATTTACTACTATATTCATTATATTCAGCTAAACCCGATCGCCCCAAGTCCCTTCAGCTCAACAATTACCATAAAGCTGTACTCAGGTGGACGGATGTTGTCGCCAGGTCTCCTTGACAGGGATACACTTATCGCCCAGCATTGTTCCCTATATGTAGTCTCTAAGGTGGCGTCTCTTAGCTCTTCAGCCTTTGCATCATACCACGCAGCGGCACTTACAGACCACCTGTTGGTCAAAAAAGAGTCAACAGCGGCTTTGTAAAGTATTGCTTCATCTGCTCTCCTATACCTTCTGCTCAGGCTTATGTTAGTATTTTCTACTACTTCGGCAGCGACCCTGGCATTAAATGTCTCTACTGTCCCTTCATAAAGATCATAGGTCATATCGAGACCTACGGTAAATGGCCCTCTAAATGACACATCAAGCCTTGTTGGCCGCAGAGGCCTCTCTTCTTTATTGAAGTCATATGACTGTATCAGGCGGCCGGTTAATGAAAAGGTCCTGAAATTCGAGATATTAAGGAGCGAAAATTTTGCAACCGAGGTCTCCTGGTATAACCAGTAAGGATCAAAGAGTGGCAACTGTCGGGTTTCAGGGATGAATGTATAGGAGAGCGATGGTTCTACAGTATGGGTAGCCGCCTCAGATTGCTTAAGAAATCTTGCCATTGCGCTCACCCGGTATTGAAATGTTGTTCTGACCCCGCGAAGACGACAAGGTCCATCAGGTGACTCATCTTCAAAGTCGTAAGCAGTCGTCCGCAGGGAAAGAGTCTGAAACACCCGTATTCGATTACCAAAGGCGTGCGATAAAGTAGGCTTGATATCTAATCTCTGTCCTCTCCACCCCTCTTCTCTATGGAAATTAGTAATCCTTGATGCCTTGGTAAACATCAGTGGGCCAATACTTATTGGATTTATCGCATACCCTATTCCTGGCAGTCTCTGCGGGACATCGAGATCTTCGTCTTTGAGGTCAACCCAATATTGACTGAGCAGATAAAGCCTTGAATTCCTGAGCGGAAGAGAGACCTCGGCTGTTGATTGGAGAAAGCGCTGTATCCTTAATTCCCTTGTCGGCCCAAATTCCCTAAAAAAGTCTGCTTGACCCACATAGTTTATATCGATAAATCCCCTGATATTCCCAAGCTTCTGTTTATGCATCCCTTCGAGTTTATAAAAACGCCTCTCTAACTCCCGGTCATCGATATGGTATAAAAACCACCTCCCCCGGTTGTCAAAATTAAGATACCGGTATTCAACGCCGACTCCGATACCTCTTCTTCCAAAATAATCGAGATAGATGGTCGCATCTCTATTTTCGGCTATCGCCCAGAAGAATGCCGGACTAAACCGAAAGCCCTTACGCGAAGTATAGCCAATCATAGGAAACAAAAACCCTGTCTGTCGCTCTGTTACTATAGGCGCCCAAATATAGGGAGAATACAATACTGGTAGCCCCCTGACCCTAAAGGTCACATTGTGAGCGGTAAGTCTTTCGCCCAATATTATATCGACATTTTCTCCCCTAAAATGCCAGTCCGGAGGGCAAAAGGAGGCCCTAGGGTTACAGGTCGTAAATGTTGCTACAGGCGCATAGTAGTGGCCTTCGCCTAACTTTTTTATAATATCACCGCTGATCCATTGATTTCCCCCTTTAAAAAATATAACCGCATTATAGAGCCTGCCCGTTTCGGCATCGAGATTTATTTTAGCTCGCTCAGCGGTTATTAATGTATCAGGACATTCAAAGATTACATCCCCTTTTGCCTCTACATCGGCCGTCTCTCGGAAAAAAACTACCTCATCAGCATACAAAATGGTGTCGTCTCTTTCCATTTTCACATTGCCTACTGCTACATACTTGCCCTTTTCCTCGAAATACTCCAAGGTCTCAGCGGTGATGACAGCAGTGGCAGCCTCGGCACTAAATAATGAAAGGTGAATACTGAGCAGCAAAAAAATAACTATTAGTTTAAAGTTAATGCCTTTTGTCATGTCGTTTCCCTTAAATTACCGGAGAATTAATCTTTCGTCCAATATTTTCATAGCCTCTCCAATTGTATAGAAGGAACCGGTAATCAAGATCAAAGACGGATGAAGGGCTTCCTTGATTGCCATCTCGATCGCCTCCCTTGCATAGTTTGCGACCTTTGAAGGAAATCCCATGGCTGATGCAAGCCCTGCAAGTCTCTCCGGGGGCATGGCCCTGCCATAATCAGGGGCGGTGAATATTATCTCAGAAGCAAGCGGCAGGAGAGGCTTTAGAATTCCGACCACATCTTTGTCTGACATGATTCCTATAATAAAAATAATTTTATAACCGCTCAACTGTTTCTTTATAAATTCTGATAGGGCAGTTGCTGCCCCGGGATTATGGGCTCCATCTACCATAATCAGTGGATTATCACTCACTATTTCGAGACGTCCGCTCCATTTAGTACTGGCAAGACCCTTCTTTAGGTCTCCGGTTTTCCATTTTTTATCCCCCATCTCTCCTTCAAGTGCAATCATTGCCGCTTTTACTGCTACACATGCATTAAACAATTGGTGGTCTCCTGGCAGCGGCGTAGAGAGATCTGTGAGCGTATATGTGCCATCATGGTAGTCAAAGGTAATTCCTTTAATGCCTGATGATCTTAAAGTGCCACTGAAATCTCTCCCATATATAACAAATGGTGATGCCCTCTCAGCTACTGTCTTGCATATTACCTCTTCGGCCTCTTTTTCTTGCATGGCAGATATAGTAGGAATACCTCTCTTTATAATTCCTGCCTCTTCTGTCGCTATGTCCGTCAGTGTCTCGCCAAGAAATTCCTCGTGGTCGTAGTCTACCACTGTGATAGCAGAAACCACTGGCATTATTACATTAGTTGCATCAAGTCTGCCCCCCATCCCTACTTCTATAACTGCCCAATCAACTGCATTTCTGCTAAAGTATAAAAATGCCATTGCCGTTGTAAATTCAAAGAATGTCGGCTCAGGAATCCTGTCTTTTACGCTTTGCAGCCTGGATTTTATCTCATTCGTAAGGTCTACTACCTCTGTTTCTGTAATCTGTCTGTTATTGACTCTTATCCTCTCTGTAAAACTCACAATGTGCGGAGATGTATAGAGTCCTACGCTGAATCCATGCGCCATAACGATGGAGGCAATCATTGCAGACACAGAGCCCTTTCCGTTTGTTCCTGAGACATGGAAAGAGAAAAAATTCCTCTGGGGGTTCCCTAATCGCGACAAAATCTTCTCTGTCTTTTCTAAACCAAGCTCTATGCCATATTTTTGGAGGGCGTATAAATAATTGATTGCATCGGAGTAGTTTGTCACATTTTTATTTCTCGGCCTCTTCCTCGTTCCCCGAAATTTTGTAGAGTAGAGTTCTGTAGGGCTCGTTCCCCGAACGAGCCGTTTTATTCCCTTCCATCCCGTTAGGGAAACGAGCCTTCTTCTTGCTTATAAGGCATAAAAAGCTCAATTAACCTATGTATAGTATTTTTTAGTTCCTTTCGGCCAACAATAAGATCTATCATTCCGTGTTCAAGTAAAAATTCCGCCCTCTGGAAGTCTTTGGGTAATTGCTGTTTAATCGTCCGCTCAATTACCCTTGGCCCTGCAAAACCTATAAGACTTTTAGGTTCGGCTATTATGACATCCCCAAGCATTGCAAAGCTTGCAGTGACACCGCCAAAGGTTGGGTCTGCGAGTATCGAGACATAAAGTGTGTCGGTCTCTTTTAGCCTCGCAATTGCTGCAGACACCTTTGCCATCTGCATCAAAGAAAACATCCCTTCTTGCATCCTTGCCCCGCCAGAAGAAGATATGGTTATCAGAGGGATACCTTTATCCAGTGCCCTTTCAGTAGCCCTCGCTATCTTTTCGCCCACCACTGCCCCCATGCTTCCGCCCATAAAAGAGAACTCCAGTACTGCAAGGCTGACCGCCCTGCCATTTATTGTGGCATCTCCATATATGGCAGCCTCTTTAAGGCTGGTCTTTTTTTTGTTTATTTCCAGCCTATCTTTATATGAGATAGTATCACTGAAATTCAACGGATTGGTTGTGGTGAGATCACTGTCAATCTCTATAAAGGTTCCTTCATCAGTTATTAAATTAATGCGCTCCAGAGAACTGATTCTAAAGTGATAATTGCACTTCGGGCATACCTGAAGGTTCCGCTGAATCTCCTTTTTGTAGATTATCTCTTTGCAACTGTCACATTTAATCCAGAGTCCTTCGGGTATGTTCACCTTTCTGTTAGCGGCTATCTCTTTTGTCTTTTTAAACCATCCCATTGCTAATAACTATATTGCATCCCTTATTTTTTGAATAAATTCCCTTGCGGTAGTTGGATCTTCATGAAATTTCTTTACTATTGCACTGCCAACGATAATCCCATCAGCAATTTGCGCAATTGCCCTTGCGTCTTCAGGCGTCGAAACACCAAAACCAACAGCTACAGGTTTATCTGTTAATAGCTTTACGGTGCCGAGATGGTCCTTGAATGTCTCACCCAGCGCCAACTTTGAGCCAGTTGTGCCTGTTATAGATACATAATACACAAAACCTCTGCTTGCTGATACGACTCTTCTTATCCTTTCTTCTGTAGAGGTAGGTGCAGTTAAGAATATAGTGTCTATTTTTGCAATACGAGTCGACCTAATGAGATTTCCCGCTTCCTCAGGGGGAAGGTCTGGAATAATTACACCATCAACACCAGCATTTACAGCGTCTTGTACAAAGCGTTCTTCGCCATACTTTAAAATAGGATTATAATATGTCATCAGGACTATCGGCATCTCGGCATGTTGCCGCAGTTTTTTTACAAAGGGAATTACCCTTGGAAGTGTAATTCCCGCCTTCAATGCCCTCTCTGCAGCCATCTGTATTGTTGGTCCGTCTGCAAGGGGATCTGAAAACGGCACACCTAATTCTATAATATCAGCGCCGCACTCGCTTAATACCCTGACATACTCACCTGTCTTTTCGAGGTCAGGATCACCTGCCATAATATATGGAATAAAGGCCTTTTTGCCTCCTGCCTTCAGCCTGCTGAATGTCTCTTTAATTCTACTCAAATGATATCGCCTCCAAAAGAGTCTTCGACTTTTTGGAGTCTCCGTAAACTCAATTTTTAATCCAGGCAGTCCCAGGAAAAACTCAAGGATTTTTGCTGGGAATGCTATACCTCTATTCCTTTAATCCTTGCCACCTGCTGGACATCTTTGTCCCCACGTCCTGAGAGATTAATTATAATGGTTTTATCACAGGGCAATCCTGGCGCAAGCTTCATAGCCTCGGCGATTGCGTGTGCAGACTCCAGTGCCGGGGATATGCCTTCCATCCGGGATAGCAGTTCAAATGCAGCCAATGCTTCATTATCAGTGGCGTAAGTATACTGAATCCGTCCCATGTCTCTCAAAAATGAATGCTCAGGGCCTACAGAGGCATAATCTAATCCGGCAGATACTGAGTGGGTGCCAACAATATTACCATCATTATCCTGAAGCAGATAGCTTCTACACCCCTGAAAGACCCCGATAGAGCCTCCTATAAACCTTGCAGCATGTTCCCCAGTGCCAATTCCCCTTCCTCCTGCCTCTACCCCGATCATCTTTATATCACTATCCATAAATTCATGAAACAGTCCTATTGCATTACTGCCACCGCCAACACACGCGATGAGATAATCAGGCAATCGCCCTTCCGCTTTAAGTATCTGTCTTCTGGCCTCTTTCCCTATTACGGACTGAAAGTCCCTTACCATTACTGGAAATGGGTGAGGGCCAAATACCGTTCCTAATACATAGTGGGTCGTTCTGACATTGGTCGTCCAGTCCCGGAGTGCTTCGTTTATTGCATCCTTGAGGGTCTTTGATCCGATAGGAACCTCTACGACATTTGCTCCGAGCAGCCTCATCCGGAACACATTCAGTGCCTGCCGATGCATGTCCTCAGTTCCCATATAAATTTCGCACTTAAGTCCTACGAGGGCAGCACTCGTTGCTGTTGCTACTCCATGCTGCCCAGCGCCTGTCTCTGCGATTAACCTCGTCTTCCCCATCTTCTTTGCAAGGAGGGCCTGCCCTAACGCGTTGTTTATCTTATGCGCTCCGGTATGTGCAAGGTCTTCACGCTTTAAATATATCTTTGCCCCACCGAGATGATCTGTAAATCGTTTTGCAAAATACAGGGGAGTCGGCCTCCCAATGTATGTGGCTTGTAAGGCCTTAAACTCCTTCTGGAATAATCTATCTTTTTTTACAGACAGATATATCACCTCGAGCTCCCGAAGGGCGGACATAAGCGTTTCGGGGACAAATCTGCCCCCATATTGACCAAAATAGCCCCTTTTGTCAGGTTGTTTTTTGATGTTGATCCTCCGAAGAATGCTATCGGGTTCATAGAAGAGCCAGAATTTCTCTAAGTCCATATTATATCATAATACTTTGTATGTGTTAGAACAAAACTAACCACAACCTCTCGTGCTGATAGTTTTTACTTGCCCACTTATTCACTCACCGGGAAAAGGTGTTTGTCCCATTTTCATATTGTTTATCTTCCCGCCACCTCTTTGATGCTCAGTAACAGAAAGACGCCGCTTAGATAGATAAAGGCTACAATAAGCGCTACGGTCAGAAAATCAATATGCAGCCCTAAAAATCCAGCGGCAATCATAGCTACTCCGAAAACGACTCCTCCTGCTCCCCAGTAAGACCCCATCCTGCTGCCGCGAGTAGCCTTGCTCGTAATATCCGCCAAATAAGCGGCTTCAGCTATATTCCAGAAGCCGCCTATTATGCCGTCAACAAAAAATATTAAAAACAAGACCACAAACACCAAGCCGGGAGTTTCTAACAGAGGGAGAAGGGGGTAAGAGATAAAAACAGCAACACTGACAATAGAAGAGATTAGAAGAAAAGGTTTTCGGCCGTACCTATCAGCCCCTCTTCCGGCAAGATAACTTCCAATGGACTCAGAAATTAGAATCAATCCTAATCCGGACCCTATTAGAGGCATGCCGCCAAGATGATAAAGGAAAACGATTAAAAAAGGATAATAAAGACCCTCAGTAAAAGATAAAAGAACATTGGCTATAAAAATTGTCTTGTAATTGCTGGGGTCACCTTTCAAAAGGGCAAGGTTTTTGGCGGCATCTTGTTTTGTTACCGCATCGTCTTTCTTCTCGGTGATCATTTAGCACTCCTTACCCGTGTGTAATTACTCAAATTAAAAATTAAAGTTCTTCTCCCAATTTAGTAGAGATTAGGTAGTGTAGGGCTTTATGCCCGTAACCATATGAACCCAAAAATCTGTAGAAAATTCGTCTTGAGCGAACTTAGTCTTGCGACCCACAGATGAATTTGATATTTAATTACGCCCATAAAGGGCTACACTACC
>JAJOKM010000072.1:0-7273 GCA_021129835.1 Thermodesulfovibrionales bacterium
AATGAGTAATGAGTAATGAGTAATGAGTAATGAGTAATGAGTAATGAGTAATGAGACAAGGTACCCTCAATACTCGATACTCGATACTAACTATGAAGTGGCATAACCACCGCATAACCGCTGGAGTAATTGTATTTGCGGCAGTAGGTAATATCATCCCTGCAATCGCCGCGGTTTTGGGCAGTACTTTCCCTGACCGCATAGAAGGAAAAATGGGTAGTGAGGAGCAAAGAAAAAGACATCGTAAAGGATCGCATTGGTTCGTTCCTTATGTTTTAGTTGCTGTTGCTTTGCTATTTTTAGCCTCCCATAAAGGAGTTAACAGCGTTAGTATTGATATGGTGCAGGATATTTCTCTAACTTTAGGTGCAATTTACCCAGTACTAATTTATTTGCTTGCTTTTTTCTTTATCGGTGCTTTGTTGCATATAGCTTTTGATTCTATATGCGGAAAAGTTCCCTCTCTTTACCCTAAAAAGAGGTTTGGGATTAAATTGTTTAAGGTTGGCTCTACAAAAGAATATGCATTAGTTTTTTTAGTAATAGCGATAAGCGGTTTGGTAATTTGGGGGCAACTTTGAATTCGTTAAAAAACATGTTCTTAGCTGACTATAAAAATTAGATCCATGATTGAGCAAGAGGCAGGAAATTTACTTCGCCAGAAAGGGCTGACCCTGGGGGTAGTCGAATCAGCCACTGGCGGGCTAATATCTCACCTGATAACCAATATCCCCGGTAGCTCAGACTACTATATGGGGTCGGTTACTGCTTATAGCAATGAGGTCAAGATTAAGGTATTAGGGGTGAAAGAGGATGTCATCAATAAATATGGCGCCGTTAGCGCCCAGGTGGCTGAGGAGATGGCACGGGGTGGCAGAAGAATATTAGCCTCAGATATATGTTTAGCTGATACCGGCATTGCTGGACCTGGCGGTGCTACCCCGGGAAAATCAGTGGGGCTATTTTATATAGGATTATCCCATCAGGCTGGAACCTTTAGCCGGAAACATAACTTCCACGGAGACCGAGAGCAAAACAAGCTAGATGCTGCCAAAACAGCTTTAGTCTGGCTAATGGAGTATCTGTTAGGTCTAAAATAAAGCTTTTATCAGGAAGCGAGTATATGGGCGAGGTTAAATATTTCAAACCACTTGGTGTTGCTGAAACATTCAGGCAATATTGCGTTGACAATGGACTAAACGCAGTTACGCCTGATGACTTGTGGAGGCTTGTAGATGAGCGATATCTACAGGGTGGACTGAAGACAGACCAGATGAAATCTATTTACGGCGTTTGCTCGACAACTCGTCTGATACCCCTTGGAGGCAGAGCGAGCGCCAATAAGACTCGTTTCACCAAAATCGGTCCAAACATCTACAGACCCATAATAATAGACTAAATAGGAAAGGAAATATGCGACGGGAAAAACAGGTTATCACTTGCTTTCTTGAATCTGATGGTGAGATACTGATTTTACGCCGCAGTGGGCAGGTTGATAGCTATCAGGGAAGATGGGCCGGAGTCAGTGGTTATATAGAGACGACCGCCGATGAGCAAGCCCTGACCGAGATAGAAGAGGAAACCAGCCTAGGCGGGGAAGACCTTAAACTAATTAGAAGAGGTAAACCTTTGACGACTGAAGATGAGCAGATAGGTATTAAATGGGTGGTTCATCCCTATCTTTTTCACATAAAAGACCGAGGTAAAATCAAAATTGACTGGGAACATAAAGAGATGAAATGGATAGCGCCTAAAGATATAGATAACTACCAAACTGTGCCCATGCTCAAGGAGACCCTATCCCGAGTATTTAAGAGCTAACCATCCTTAGCTGATTGCTTTTGCATGTTGCTAATAATTTCTTCTGGCGAAAGCAAGCCATTTTCAGTAACTATGCCAGTAACCAATTCCAGCGGTGTAATATCAAAGTGGGGGTTTTTAACCCTGACCGAGGGCGGCAATCTCCCTAATTCAACTACCTCAGATGGCTCTTTTTCCTCTAAATCAACCTCGTCACCCCTTAGCTTGGGGTCAAATTTAAGTGCTTCACATAATACATAAAAGGGAATACCGCCTCTTTCAGCAGCTAAGGCTATCTGATAAGTGCCTATGCCATTAACCACCTTACTGTCAGCACATACCCTATCGGCGCCGACTACGACCTTATTCATCGTTGATATATAAAGCCCTATAGCTACATCGTCGATAAAGGTAACCGGTATTCCATAAAGCCCAATTTCATGGGCAATCCTTTCCCCAGTGCGACCTGGACCTGACCGAGTAGTAATCACCTCAATACGCCTATGTTTCGCCAAGACTGTCTTTAGCAATGCCATCACCGTTGAGCTATAGCTATGAGTCATTATTTTGTCGCCATCAGCAATTAGCTCAGAGCCAAACTGGGCAATTTGAGCAATAGCCTGTAGTGAACCATTAACCGCTTCATCAGCCGTAGAAATTGCAAGACGCTTAATTGAATCCAAGTCCATTCCCTCGGCCTGCTCGGTTATTACATTAAGCAAACGGCTGACGATATTAAAAATGGGTGCCATAGCTGGACGAGCCGACATCAATTTGTTCCCAATCTCTCTTTGTTCCAGCAAAAACTCTTTATCGCTCTCTGTCTGGCTGCACTCAGCAGCAACCCTTAATACCTTCACTGCCTGCCTTGCCAACTGACTGGCACCATGAATTTTGTCATTCCTGATTTCATCTATCAGGCTCACGATTTCAGAACTAGTACTCATGGCTGTTATTCTATCAGTCCCTACCACAGAGGGTCAAAACTGCTCCTCTCTGGTAGTGTCAAGACTTCTGTGTAAATTCGGTTAACGAACAAGAAGCGTGCCTCGGGGGTCGGGCCAAGCTATCTAGTTGATATTATTTGTAATTATGCCTATAATTATAGGTAGGAGGGGTCACATCTCGCTACAAATTCATGATAAAGGCGTCCTTGGAGCATATAAGATCGATAGAGAAGATAGTTTCGGAGATAGATGCAAAGATAGATAAAAAGCTTGAGAGTTACAAAAGAGCTTGGAGTAACCTATCTTAACGACAGACGGAAAGAGAGTATAACGAAGGGGCATGTCCAAAGATTGGCCGAGCTTGGTTATGAAGTGATTTTGAAGAAGGCGGGATAGACATAACTTTTATACTAACACAAGGTGATAAGTCTGGGTAGAAATGTATAGTGTGGGGAGAGGTCGATTTTTAATGGTGGTTTGAGACCCCGAAAAGGAAACTGACTAAGCCAGTTATAAGTACAAAGGAATGTTGCCACGAGCACGCAGAAGAAATTTTTAATACCTAACTGGCTAACCCTATATCTCAACAAACATGGTGCATACGTGATGAATTTACAGAAGAAGAAAGAAACTTGACAGATACAGTGATTAGCTGGTATGCAAAAAACATAGAAAGAGTCGCTTTAGACTACCATGGCGGCTTGTGAAAGGTTTAATGAGTTCAGGAGAATATCGCATTAAGGGGAGCGAATGTCTATTGATCATAAACCTATTGATACCCAGCTATTGTCAAACGTACAAGAATCTATTTCAGAAATAACTGATTTATCCTTTTCCACCTATGACACTAATGATGTTTTGTTGGCTCCGTAAAAAAGTGAGGATAGACTCGCTGTCCAGATAAAATCTTATGCATCGGGCAGAGAAGAACACGAAAAATTTATTCGCAGCGGAATAAAGCAGGCATCTCTAAGAAAGGATGTATCTATACTCGCGGGAGTTGCCAATCAACACCATCTTTTTATCCCTATCTGTGTAAGCAATGCTAAACTTGTTCTTGTGAGCAGTCCATTTTACCTCGTAAGAACTGAGTTTGAGGACTTTTTGATAAAAAAGGGACAGCGCTTTGGGCTTTCCTTATCACATCTTAATTCGTGGCAAGAGGTGATTAAAGTGAGGGATTACCCTTCTGTTCAGAAGATTGGAGATCATGTAAAATTTATTGTTGAGACACTTATGCAAGGCAGCTATGAAAAGAATTTGCACCGTAAAAGATACCAGAGGGATAAAACTCTAATGGATGTGCTGTTTAACCTCCATCTGCCTATGCCCATAAAAGAGGTTTATTCCATTGTTATTGACGCAATACTGTTTTTGTTTGATGTAAACACAGTATCTATAATGGCAAAGGAAGAGAATTTTTTAGAACCGTCGTGGCATCAGGGAAGCTAAAAGATGATAAAGGCATATAAGCATAGAAGAAAGTAATCCATTGATTTCCCGTTCCATGGGAGGTTTCATGCCAGCCTCAACAAATAATATTACAGAAATATCGGAGCTTGGTTTTTCTGACAATATAACCTCTATAAATGTTTTTCCCCTTTCGTACAGCAAATCAAACTACGAGGCGGTAATGATCTACAATTCAGTTGTACCGAGACAGGAATCTTACAGTATTTTAGAATTTTGTAAACTTATAAGCCTTGTCATTTGTAGCCTTGTTCTTCAAAATACTCGCGATAAATATATTGATGCCCTGTTACGGTTAAAAAATTCAGTAATGAAATTACTCATTCAGCCCCGAGATCCCAACTCCATTTATGATTCAATAATCGATGCGGCTGCAGAGCTTTTGAATGCAGAGAAGGCGTCTCTTATGCTGCTGGAAGCTGACAACCTCAGGATAAAGGCTGTGAGGGGTATCAATAAATGGCTTGTGCAGGACATAAGAATAAAGATGGGCGAATGTATTGCCGGAAAGGTACTTCAGGAAGGCAAAACTCTACATGTAAAAGAAGTGAAAAAGGAGTTGCCTTACATTAAACCAAAAAGCCATTATAAAACAGGTTCTTTTGTATGTATGCCTCTAAAATTTGGCTCTGAAACAATTGGTATTCTAAATATTACGGACAAAGCAGCAGGCGAGGAGTTTACAGAGATGGATTTGAATCTACTAAACCACCTTGCGTCAAATATCTCCATGGTCTTAAAAATGTCCAATTATTGCTGGTTAGCCGAACAGATGAAAGAGCTTTCCATTACTGATCACCTAACAGGTCTTTTTAATAGGCGATACCTTCAGGAACGGTTTTCAGAGGAAATTTATAGATCAGAGCGTCACAACCTTACCTTTTCTCTGGAAATGTTTGATATAGATAATTTCAAGCTTTTTAATGATACAGAAGGGCATATTGCAGGAGATGATATCCTAAAGGGGATTGCTAGTGTAGCCAGTAAATCTTTAAGGATAAATGACATTATAGCCAGATTTGGAGGAGAAGAATTTGTCATTATAATGCCTCAGACAGACAAAGAAAAAAAAGAGGCATTTGGAGTTGCAGAAAGGATAAGAAAAAATATAAAAGAGTTTTTTGCCCATAAATGGGAAAAGTTTCCGCATCCGTATATAACAGTGAGTATAGGCATAGCATCTTTTCCTGACGACGGAACAAGCATAAATGAGTTGATAGAAAGCGCTGACAAAGCACTTTACCGAGCAAAATCCATGGGTAAAGACAGGATTGTTATATACAAGGATTAATATTTGCTCCAATTCATGATTTTGGTTTTCTCTGGGTGGGCAAATGCAAACCGCATTGCCTAAACCTTTCTATGAATATAGTTTGGAGTTCTACGGCTTCTTGTTCAGTTCTACAGTGGCAGGTGATGTCGTCTGCATATCTTTCAAGCTGTAGGTCGGGCCAAGCTATCTACTTGTAATTATGGATAGAATCAGGCTAATATTTACCCAATAATCGCATTTATAGAGGCAAATGCATAATCCCACCGCAAGTGACCGCGAAATCCCATTTAGATTGACCAGCAAATCCTATTTAGATTGACCGACGAATCCCAATTTAAGTGACCGATTTTCGATGGCTAAAAGTATCGACCACTTGACATTTTTGTTGATATAGGCTATAAATAAACCCTTATATGGGCAGACAGAAGTTAGAAGGCAAAAATCAAAAAATAGATAGTTATGTATTCTGTATTCTGTTCTTTGTCTTGTGCGCTCTGGCTGTACATGCTTACGCAGATGAGGGCAAGGATAGTAACGGTCTGTTAACCCCTGAGATAATTATCTTGGGGCAAGGCGACCATGTCCTCTCTGAAGAGCTTAATGCGGATTCTTCTGATTTTTGCAGTGACACTAAAATCAGACGGCCTATAAATCTATCTGTAGATGTAAGAGAAAGGAATATTGCCTTATGTATAGAAGACATAGTCGATCTATTTTCAGCGAATGCAATTTTAGAGGCGACAGAAGACAAATATAAGCTTAAAGATAGGCAGAAACCTTCCCTGTATATACCTTTCGCATCTGACGCAATAGCCGTAAAGGCGGTAGAGAGAAAACTCGCTTTATTTACAGGCAGGATGAACAAAAGCTTTTCTATCTGGCTTAAAAGATCAGGAAGATATATAGGGATGATAAAGGATATTTTTAGAGAAAAGGGACTGCCAGAGGAACTCGCTTTTTTGGCATTAATAGAGAGCGGTTTTGACTCGCATGCCATTTCAAGGGCAGGCGCTGTAGGTCTATGGCAATTTATGCCGGCTACTGCCAAAAAGTATGGACTGATAATTGACTGGTGGAGAGATGACAGGAAAGATCCTGTCATCTCTACCATCGCCGCCGCCGCTTATCTAAGAGATTTATACGAGTTGTTTGGTTCATGGCAGCTCGCCATTGCTGCATACAATGGGGGACAGGGGAGAGTCTCTACAGCGCTCAGAAGGACAGGGGCGGACGATCTCTGGCCGCTTCTTAGCGCCACAGGTTTTCTGCCCCGCGAGACGAGAGATTTTGTCCCGAGATTTATTGCTGCAAAAATTATAGCAACTGCTCCCGAAGATCATGGATTTTACGGCATTTCTTACCGCAAACCTCTTAAGTACGATGAGGTCTCAATTACTTCGCCTCTGGATATTGCTATAATTGCAAAAAGCGCCATGACTACAGTGAACGAAATAAGGAGGTTAAACCCGTCGTTAAAGAGATGGAGCACGCCGCCTAATGTCTCAAATTACACCTTCAGGATACCGAAAGGGAGCAAGGCGATTTTCGAGAAAAACCTTGCAAAGATCCCAACAGAAAATCGGTTTAGTATAGATATACATAAAGTAAAAAAAGGGGACACTCTAACAAGGATAGCAAACAAGGCTGGCGTCTCCTTGAGAACTATCCTTTCTCTGAATTCTATGACCGGCAAGGAGATATTAAGGATTGATGATATAATAAAAATACCATCAATGGGAAAGTTGTAACTACCCAGGGTCGAGGTTCAAGGGTCAAGTCAAGG
>JAJOKM010000072.1:7283-10840 GCA_021129835.1 Thermodesulfovibrionales bacterium
TCGAGGGTCAAGGTTAACAGCTTTTATAACCTTGACCCTCGACCCTTGAACCTGAATAGTTACGGGAAAGTTTAGATAATTAAAATATCGGTCGCTTTATATTCTCTCTAACCTTGCCTTTGCTTCGTTTAAGAACACTGATTGCGGGAACCTATCTATTAGCTCTTTATATTTATTTCTGGCTTCTTCAGTTCTTCCCAAATACTCCAGGATCTTCCCGCTTTCCAGCAATGCCATATCGTGAAGGACGCCATCTTTAATTTCGATGAGACCATGAAAGGCACCGAGGGCTCCGTCCGGATCATCCTTCCTCATATATGTCATTGCCATCTTGAAATAAGAGAGGGGAATAATTTTGTGTCCTGAATACCGGTTATTAAGCTTCTTCAAAGTCTTAATGGCGTTATCGTAATACCCCAATTCATAATAGCAGTTCGCAATATACAAAAGAAGATGGGGTCTTCCTTTAATCTCGTAAGATTCTCTGAAATTTTCGAGGGCATTCCTATACCTGTCAGGTCGAGGAATGATTTGATCTGCTATGGGATCTCCATGAAACAATTTGTGAGCCTTAAACTCCAACTCTAAAGCCCTATCTACGGCTACTTTATGGTGGATGATAAAGGCAGCAATAAGGGCTGCCAAAACAACAAAAATGGCCGCTGCCAATACTATTGTGCGTTGTCTCTGTTTTAGTTTTTGCCTTATATTTTCCATGGGCTACTTGATTGCCCTCTCTACAAGCCCCCTTGAATGCTGAAATATGGAGTCTATCCTCTCCATTTCAACCCTGGCGGATAAAAGTATCTGCCTGGCAAATCCCATTGTAATGAGGTCTGACGGAGAGTGAGCATCCGTATTTAGTGATAGAGGAATACCCATCTCAATTGCCCATTTTGCAACATGCCCGTTAGAAAGACTATGCCCCTTCCGTCCGCTGATTTCGAGAGTTATCCCTTTTTCTTTTGCGAATTTAAGGTCTTCATTGGTAATTAATCCTGGATGGGCAAGGATATCTGCACCTGCCTCAATAGCAGCCCTATTCGTACCTTCCGCAACTGACTCTACAATAGTCTCTCCATGAACAACCACAATTCTAGCGCCGAGTTGCCGAGCCTCTCTTACGATGTCAGGTATTAACACTGGCGGCACATGGGTAATTTCCGCACCGGGAATTATCTCAATAGAGACATGCTGGCGTATCGCAGCAATCGCTTTAACAATCCTTGGTATTATAAAATCTATATTTGATTGGTCTATGTGGTCGGTAATAGCAATAGCTTCGTATCCTTTGACGACAGCCCTTCTTACCAACTCTGCCGGGATAAGTTCACCATCGCTGAATATACTGTGTGTATGTAAATCTATCATTAAAGTTGCGCATTATGTAAAGAGTATCAATTCTGCGATATTTCACTCATTACTCATTATCGAGGGTCATCTAACTCCCAATAATGAGGCCGTGGTCATTGTACTATAGAGCCAAATGTAAGGCTCGTTCCCTCGTCTGAAGCCATTTTGCTACCCTTTACGATTTGCTCTTCTTGCTGCTGATAAACGCCTCCATGAGATTCATAGGCAACGGAAACACAATTGTCGAACTCTTTTCGCTCGATATGTCTGTCAAGGTCTGGAGGTATCTCAGTTGCAAGGCAGCTGGTTCTGAAGCAATAATTGTTGCTGCCTCGGTAAGCTTCTGAGCAGCCTGAAGTTCTCCTTCGGCATGTATTATCTTAGCCCTTCTTTCCCTTTCGGCCTCTGCCTGCTTTGCTATTGCGCGCAGCATTTCTGGTGGAAGGTCAACATTTTTCACCTCGACTACCGTAACCTTTATGCCCCACGGTTCAGTCTGCAGATCAATCACCTGTTGCAACTTTGCGTTAAGTTCCTCCCTTTTCGTGAGCAATTCATCAAGTTGGCTCTGACCAAGGATACTCCTCAATGTCGTCTGGGCTATCTGGGATGTAGCAAAGACATAATCCTCGACCTCCGTAATTGCCTTTATCGGCTCTATCGGCCTGAAGTAAACAACGGCGTTGACAGTAACAGTAATATTGTCCTCTGTAATAATATCCTGCGAGGGGACATCCATTGCTACTGTTCTTAAGTTAACCCTGACCAGCTTATCGATGATAGGCCATATAATTATAAGTCCAGGCCCTTTTAAAGGTATAACCCTTCCAAGCCTAAAGACAACACCTCTTTCATACTCCTTTAAAACCCTGATAGCCTGAGAAATAACATAACCAACCAGAAGTATTATAAATATCACTGTCAATAATGCTGGCTCTACCATCACAAAACCCTCCTTTTGTTTGGTTTTTAACTTATTGCTCGCCCTTGATAAGATTTCTTAACCATAAACTGTATGTTTGTTATACCACACCTCAGCAGAAAAAGCAATTATTCTCCGCGGATTTTGCAGAAGTCTCTTCTGTTTTAGATCTTTTTCAATTGACTAATTCTTACTCCGATGAGTCGTACTTTCTTCTTGATCTCAAACCTGCCCAGACATTCAAAAGCAGCCCTTCTTGCCTCCTCTAATGAATTAGTAGCTTCGTAAATGGTCTTTGACCGTGTATGTATTTTAAAGTCGTTGAATTTTATTTTTACGGTAACTGTTCGGCCCTTGTAACCTGCTTGTTTCATATCACTAACGACATTTCTTGCGAGTTCTGCCAGGGTTTTTGCCATGACCTGCCAGTTGTCTATATCGTTCTGAAAGGTCGTCTCCCTACTGGTGGATTTTGGCTCCCAGCATGTAATGAGTGGACTACTGTCTATACCCCGCGACGCATTATAAAGATAAGATCCAAAGGACCTGCCAAACTGATCAATAAGGTTATCAAGAGACAGAGAGGCAAGCTCTTTAATGGTGCTTATACTTAAGGATTTAAGATGTGCCTCTGTTTTTGGTCCAACCCCTTGGAGTCTCCTTGCAGATAATGGCCAGATGCGATTCTTTATATTATTTTCTGTGATTACGGTGAGGCCATCAGGCTTTTGCATGTCAGATGCCATTTTGGCAAGAAGTTTATTAGGTGCAATGCCGATAGAACATGTGAGACCTATTTCATCCTTGATCCTTTTTTTGATCTCTCTTGCAATCTCCTCTGATGACCTTTCGCTCTGGGATATATCCAGAAATGCCTCGTCAATTCCTACATCTTCAATTATCCCACTGAACGCTATAAGGATATTTTTAACCCTTATAGACACCCTTAAATACTCGGGATAATCTACGGGAAGGAAGACGGCTTCAGGGCAGAGTTTATATGCCGTCTTCAGTGGCATCGCTGAATGTATTCCGTACTTTCTTGCCTCATATGATGCCGTTGATACCACGCCTCTCTTTGTTGGGTCTCCATTGCCCCCGATCACCACAGGTCTGCCTATGATCTCAGGATCTCTTTTCTGCTCTACAGCAGCAAAAAAGGCATCCATGTCTAGATGCAAAATCTGTCTCATGTAAATTAATCTTAGCAGATGTTTTATGATATTAACAATGCCTGATGTAGTAGAGTAAAGTCTAATATTGTGGTTATAAAGAGAATTTC
>JAJOKM010000073.1 GCA_021129835.1 Thermodesulfovibrionales bacterium
AAATAATTTTGATTTTTAATCTTTGATATTTGCTATTAAAATTAAGGTAGGTTATTCCTCGAAATATTGTAGTGCCCTTTCAACGACCGGGCAGAAGAACTTCGCCCCTCTGCAAGTAGAGAAAAGAGATGCCACAAAATAAGCTTGTACGATTATATCGTAGACCCGCCCTATCTGGATATAAGAGAGATGCCCTTTTAAAGACAATTAAAGGAGAGATAAGCCCGCAGATCGAAGGCATCGAGACGGAATTCTGTTTTAACATAGAGTCTTCTGAGCCTCTCTTAACTACTGAATTAGATATTCTTAGGTGGCTTATGGCCGAAACCTTTGAAACAAAGAATTTTTCTGTCGAGAGTTTTTTAGATGCTTATCCTTTTTTCGCTACTTATCAGTTTATCTTTGAGGTCGGCCCGAGGATGAACTTCTCTACCGCGTGGTCAACAAATGCGGTATCCATCTGCCATTCATGCGGTTTAACAAAGATAAAACGCATAGAACGGTCAAGAAGATATAAATTAACTTTCAGGGAAGGCATAACAGACAGCAGACAATTTGAAAAGGATTTTCTCGACGCCATCCACGATCGGATGACGGAATGTCTGTATTCAGTCCCTATCAAGACATTCGAGACAGGCATTAAACCAGAGCCAGTAAGGATCGTTCCCCTTTTAGAAGAAGGCAACCCCGCCCTCATGCAAATTAATCATGAAATGGGGCTGGGGCTTGATGCCTGGGACATTGATTATTACTACAACCTCTTTGTCAATGAGTTCAAGAGAAATCCTTCTACTGTGGAGTGCTTTGATTTAGGCCAGTCTAACAGTGAGCATTCGCGCCACTGGTTTTTCAAAGGTAGACTCATCATTGATGGCAGAGAGATTCCGGAAAGCCTGATGCATATTGTAGCAGAACCCTACAGAAGAAATCCCAATAACAGTATTATTGCATTCAATGATAACTCAAGTGCAATAAGAGGATATAAAATCAAGACCATTATCGCCGAAAATCCTGAAGTCCCCTCTCCTTTCAAAGAAAAAGAGGTGACATATCATATAATCTTTACTGCCGAGACCCATAACTTCCCAACAGGAGTTGCTCCATTTCCAGGGGGAGAGACAGGCACAGGTGGACGTATCAGGGATGTTCACGCCACCGGGAGAGGAGGACTTGTCGTTGCAGGAACAGCGGCATATTGTGTAGGTAATCTCTTTATTCCGAATTATCCACTTCCATGGGAAGACGACTCACTTATATACCCCAAAAACCTTGCCGCACCACTCCAGATAATGGTGGAGGCAAGCAATGGAGCATCTGATTACGGAAATAAGTTTGGCGAACCTGTGATACAGGGCTTCACAAGATCATTTGGGCTGAAGATGCCTCGGGGAGATCGCAGAGAATGGATAAAGCCAATAATGTTTACAGGCGGGGTCGGACAGATAGACTCTATCCATACAGAAAAGGGTCTGCCAGAGAAGGGCATGTTAGTTGTAAAGATAGGTGGTCCTGCCTACCGTATCGGAATGGGCGGTGGTGCTGCATCGAGCATGATATCAGGGGAAAATGTAGAAGAACTTGATTTCGATGCAGTTCAACGTGGTGATGCAGAGATGGAACAGAAACTCAACAGGGTTATACGGGCATGTGTTGAGCTTGGCGATAAGAATCCAATCGTCAGTATACACGACCAGGGGGCAGGTGGGAACTCTAATGTGGTTAAAGAAATTATCAATCCTGCAGGCGCAAAAATAGAGATAAGAAAAATCATCGTCGGTGACACCACCATGTCTGCCCTTGAGATATGGGGAGCAGAATATCAAGAACAGGATGCCGTTTTGATACATCCCCATAACATCGAGACATTTAAGGGACTATGCGAAAGGGAAAAGGTTCCTGTCGCAATCATAGGCGAGATAACAGGAGATGGTTACCTGACGCTTTACGATAGAAATGATGGATCTGTTATTGCAAGCCTTAATCTTGCGAACGTACTGGGTGATATGCCACAAAAATCCTTCAAGCTGGAGCGCACTCCTCTGTATACACAGCCACTCTATTTGCCGGATGATATAAACATTATGAATGCCCTAGGCAGGGTGCTCAAGCTTATTTCGGTGGGGTCTAAGAGATTCCTCATGCACAAGGTAGACAGATCCGTTACCGGGCTGATAGCAAGGCAGCAATGCGCCGGTCCGCTCCAGCTTGCCGTTTCTGATGTGGCAGTAATAGCGCAGAGCCATTTGGGGGTGACCGGCGCAGCCATATCCATTGGGGAGCAGCCCATCAAGGGATTAATCAATCCCTCGGCGATGGCAAGGATGAGCGTTGGGGAGGCACTAACAAATATAGTCTGGGCAAAGATAAGTTCTTTGGGAGATATTAAATGCTCGGCAAACTGGATGTGGGCACCAAAGCTTTCAGGAGAAGGCGCAAGGCTCTACGACGCAGCGGTTGCCTTGAGGGATATAATGTCAGAGTTGGGCATTGCTGTAGATGGAGGTAAGGACAGCCTTTCGATGGCTGCAAGGGTCTTGCGCCCACTGGGTGAGGCAGAGACAGTAAAATCACCAGGGACGCTCGTCATCTCAGCCTACGCTACATGTCCTGATATTACGAAGGTCATCACGCCAGATCTGAAGATGCCAGATAGAAGTGGACTAATCTATATTGATTTGGGAATAGGAAGAGATAGACTCGGCGGATCGGCAATCGCTCACTGCTATAGCCAGATAGGGGATGAATCCCCTGATGTTGACGATGTCCAGATGCTTAAAAACTCCTTCAATGCAATTCAGGGCTTAATAGATAAAGGGCTGATTCTATCAGGGCACGACAGGAGCGATGGAGGGCTCATCACGACGCTCTTAGAGATGGCCTTTGCCGGAAATTGCGGGTTAGATATAAATCTAAAGCCAGATGGAAGGGATACAATAGCAGCACTCTTTTCTGAAGAGTTAGGGATGGTCATCGAGTATATCAGAGACAATGAACAGAAAATAACCGAGGCATTAGAAAGAGACGCCCTGCCATATCAGATAATCGGTGAGGCTAAATCTGAAAAGAAGATCAAAATAGCCATTGGCGGCATCCCAGTCTTAGACGAAGACATGAGGGTCCTGAGGTCACTTTGGGAAGAGACGAGCCATCAGATAGAACTACTCCAAGTAAACCCTGAATGTGCGATCCAAGAGAAAGAGATTATATATGACAGACGAGGGCCATCATATCAGTTGACATTTACGCCGGAACAGACACCAGAGATTATTTTAAAGAAAAAGGCGAAGCCGCAAGTCGCCATAATTCGTGAAGAAGGCAGTAACGGCGACAGAGAGATGGCATCTGCATTCTATCTTGCAGGATTTCTACCGTGGGATGTCACGATGACCGATCTGCTGAATGACCGAATAAGCCTCTCTCGGTTTAGTGGCATAGCCGTTGTAGGGGGATATAGCTATGCAGATGTATTAGGTTCCGCAAAGGGATGGGCCGGGACAATAAGATTTAACAAAAAGCTCTATATGGATTTTCAGGATTTTTACGATAGATCCAATACCTTTAGTTTAGGGGTCTGTAATGGATGTCAATTAGCTACACTGCTTGGTTGGCTGCCATGGCGAGAGATACCTGATAAAGCTCGACCAGTATTTACTCATAACCGATCAGGGAGATTTGAATCTCGGTTTGCTACAGTAAAAATTCTTGAAGGCCCTGCCATAATGCTGAAAGGAATGGAGGAATCTATAGTCGGGGTCTGGATAGCCCATGGAGAGGGACATCTCCATTTTCCTGATAAAAAGATACTGCACGAAGTGATAAAGAAAGATCTCGCACCCATAAGATATGTAGATGACAGTAGCAAATTCACAGAGGAATATCCATTCAACCCAAATGGCTCGCCACTCGGAATTGCTGCCCTCTGCACACCAGACGGCAGACATCTCGCTATGATGCCACACCCCGAAAGGACATTTCTGAAATGGCAGTGGGCGTGGATGCCTGAGGACATAAAAGAGGGCATAAAGGCGTCGCCCTGGCTGCGGATGTTTCAGAATGCAAGGCAGTGGTGTGATAATACCCTATAAAATCTCCCTCGAAAGGCTATCTGCCCTCCTCAGTGGTTCGGGGATCCTATATTTGTAAACGCATTTCATAACAATCTTTATAGAGGAATCGATATCAACCCTATGCCCAAGAGATACAAAGATAGGTTTCACACTGCTTCGCGTCCTTAAAACAACTCCAACCCTCCTGTCATTATGATATAGATATGTCCAGCTTCCCTTTTCTGCAGCAGGTTCTTTAAATCTCCCTACAAGCCTCGATTTTGCACACCCGATCGATGGCATATCTAAGATTACGCCTATATGAGATGCAATCCCGATTCCCTTTGTATGTGCAATGCCCTGTCCATCAAAAAGAATTATATCTGGTTTGATCCTTAACTTTTCGATGGCATCGATAACCGTCTCCCCTTCTCTGAAGCTGAGAAACCCGGGAATATAAGGAAATCGCACCTCTTTGACCGAAAAGGCATCTTCTATATGCCTGAGTCCGGAGTATTCATAGAGAGATGCGACTGCTGTCACTTTGCCACTGTCGATCGAGGCATCAACTCCTGCAATGAGTTCGGGCATCTTCTTTAAAGGAATAATCTTTACCTGCTTGCTTAAGGCATCCTGTATCTGCCGTGCCTCTGAAATATCTGTTGGCCAGGAGTTCATGCCCATGATATTATATAGGTAGAGTGGTTAAAGACCTGATCCTAATCACGCCTTGTCCTCCGACTTCTCCCTCGACAGAATAAGTAAACTTGTGGAACAATCCGGCAACCCATAAATTCGTCACCAAATGATTCGTTATGCAAGAGGTGGTAAATATTGATTCTTCACTGCACATAGACAGATATAAGACTATCTGATCAGAGAGGTGAGGATCAATGGCCGCATTGGTCGAATAATATCGCAGGAAGTCATCCGCCGCCGCCTCTCCTACCGCCTCTGCCCTCTTACCCCTCGCACCAACGGATGTAAATCCTGCTGTGGAGTTTTCTGATTCAGATCGCAAAAATATGAATGTCCCCTGCCCAGGCGCTGATGCCTTCAAGAGTCCCATATCCAGAAGAGACGAAATATCTGGCGCACCGGAACATAGCTTCTCTAAGGCAGCATTCCTCTGTCTTTCAGCTATTGATACTGGAAGATTTCCGACGCCCGAATATCCTTTTAACCGCGCAATATTTCCTCTTTCGGTAACTCTTAGGGGCTTAATCTCTTTTACTGGAAAAATCTCTGCCCTAATTCTTCCCCCTCCCTTTGGATAAAAGCCATAAGACTCGATTGTCAACTCTACCCTTATCCCTATTTTTTTTGCTATAGCCGCAAAGACCTCTGAGATGTAGTGAAAAGATGGGCTATATGGGACATGTGTGCCGCCCCTTAGAGTTATCGAGGTCTTTTCATCTAAAGACATCAGGGCTGGTATAAGTGTCTGGAGTACTAATGAGGTAGACCCAGCCGTGCCAATGTCAAAAAAGAGGTCTCCCTTTTTTACCGCCCTTGGTGAAAATGCAAGCTCTGTTGAACCTTTGTAGTCGCCGGAGACCTCTGCACTGGAGAGTAATTGTGTGGCCTTAACGCATGTAATATGCTGAGGCATAAGACCAGGTTTTTTCCTGCCCTTTCTGAGGTTAAACATGCGGAATGGCGTATTGAAAAGACACGACAGACTGAGGGCTGTCCTCAGAATCTGACCCCCTCCTTCCATGTAGCTTCCATCGATCTCTATCATAGAATTTATAGTAACTACTTAGGTTCACGGTTATAAAGGATAGTTATCAGTTGTCAGTTATCAGTTAACGTAAACCGTAAACATAGTTACACTATGGAGCCTCTTGCAAAAGTCGTCATTCCCGCTTATCGGGAATCCAGAGCATCACGTAACCCATTGAAAATACTGGATTCCCGACAAGCGGGAATGACAAACAAGGCTATTTCCCATACTTTTGCAAGAGGCTCTATGAAAAGGCTAATTCTTTGCAGGATAAATCTCTTTGGTGGCGGGGGATGGATTTGAACCACCGACCTTCGGGTTATGAGCCCGACGAGCTGCCAAACTGCTCCACCCCGCTTATTTGCTATGATAACTAATTTTCTCCTTAATTGTCAACTATGCGAATGATAAGGCGTCACCAACTTTCCGTCAACTTTTGCCGAGGTTGTCAGTATAATCAGGCTACTTGCCTTGATCATTACTACTACCGCCGAAGTTCCTACTAACCCTAGAACAGGCAGCAGCACCACTGCGGCGGCAATGCCTCCGCCCCAACCCCCTAAAAGATCAGCGCCATAGATTAGCCCGGCTGTGCGGCTTACATTAGGAGAATGGGATAAATACATTTTGCTCGCAAGCGGAAACTTGAGTCCGATGAGCGCACCAGCGATAAATGCCAGCAGAAGAAAGAGCAGTTGCGTCAAGACAAATACAACGGCATTTCCCAAATGGGGCGCTACGGCAAGGATAATCATTGGCAAGAGAGCCGCAAAGAGTATCACCGCGATCTCGAGCTTCATAAACAATGCCCGGTCGTTCTTGATGCGCGGCAAGAGAGAGGTCATCACCAAGCCACCCCCGGCGACACCGCCCATGAACGCAGCCAGCAGAAGCCCGATCCAGTGAAAAACGAATCCGAAGAGCACCTGAAAGGCAAAAATGAGGAGGAGATCGAAGGTCATGCCAGCAAAGCCGGTGGCGGCAATAGAGTAAGGGATACTCAATCGATGTAAGCGGACAGCTTTCCATTTAAGCGCAAGAAGAATTGCGGTCCATGAGGCGATGACAATAGCGAGAGACCACAGTCCCAGGTCTTCGAGCCAGACGAAAAAATCGCTCAAATAAGGGGAAAACATCGCATTCCAATAGGCCAGGCTGTAAAAAAAGCCCTTGGGGCGAAAATCGCGATTGATCTCCTCGGTCGCACCATACATAGATGCTGAGAACCAGTCCAACCAGCGTGGGGCTAATCTGACCTCAAGATAAGGGCGGGTGATGAGCCGCACCTCCAGTTGCCGATCCTCCAGCCTCTCATACAGCAGAGCGGCGTTGATCATGGTGACATCCGGGGTCGTGGAAGCCAGGAAAATATTCTGATACCCCGGAATTATGTGGACATAGGGAAAGATGCTTTCGAGCGTATTAATGATCACCCCATTTAAGTTCCTCAGCTCGTGGCTCAGATAGGTGAGCGAGCCGGGTAGGCTGATGACCAGGATCCCATCCTCCCGTAACCTCTCTTTCGCCAGGGAGGCGAACTCGGCGGTAAAGAGCCGGTTCACCTGCATATTCTCCGGATTGGCAATGCCGACAAAAATAAGATCGTACTTATACGGGGTTACTTCAAGGAAACGGCGGCCATCTACATGGAACGTGCTCACGCGGGGATCACCAAGTTCCGCCTTGGTGAGCGGAGTATGGAATTTATGCACCAGGTCAATAAGCAGGGGGTCGATCTCCGTATAGTCAACTCGCGTTACTGTGGGATGTTTAAGAATTTCGCTGATCTTTCCGCCGGCTCCTCCGACGAGTATGGCCACGTTCTTCGGTCGGGGATGCGCCAGCATGGCGAAATGGATGAATTCCTCCACCCTCACTATATCAGGTGTAGGGATAGTAAAGATCGGGATTCCGTCTGCAAGAAATGTAAACTCCCCTTCTCGTTCAATCACCGCCACATTGCCGTAGAGCGAATGCTGATGATGGACTACCTCTTGGCCTGGCCATTGGAGGGCAATGGTCTTATAGTGGAGTCGCTCATCGCCGTCGGAAGCGATCAGATAAACGAATATCAATAGAATAGCCATGAGCATCGCGAGGGCTTTTCGCTTCACGGCCTTGTTCTGAAAAGTGGATAGGGCAATCGAGGCTGTGATGGTCAAAACACACATCCCAAAGACGATGGTAAAGGAGTGGAAGAGGGGAATCATGAGAAAGGTAAATACCGCCGCTCCAGCGATATGTCCAATCGTCTCCCACGCATATGCTCGACCGATCGAGGAGGCACCTTTCTGGTCTTTTTGGGCAAACTGAGAACATAGCTTGCAAGTAAAAATAAATAGGGCACCATGCAGAAGGCTGGGCAAGAGCAGAACGAGAAAGGAGGAATAGAAGATGGTAACTGCTCCCATTCCCATGCCAGGCAACACGCCGACGAGATCTCGCATTATCCGCGCCAGAAAAAGAGCTGCCGGGGCAAAGAGGACGAACAGGATCGATAAAGCGATAAACCAACCGAGCCTTCTTCGAGAGTACTCGATCCTCTTTCCGATAAAAAATGCGCCGAAGGCCTCGATGGCAAGCCAGTTGGCAAAAATAATCCCTATTGCAAGGTCATTCCCGTGAAAGACAACCAGCATCTCCCGCAACAACAGCAGTTGTATCACCATGCCACTGAAACCGGTGGCCAGAGCGACAAAGATAAGTCGTTTATTCATTTCCAAATCCTCAAGTAGCGGGTCGCCCGTAAAATGACGACTTGCCATCAACTATTTTGCTATATACTTCACCCTCTTACTCCCAGACGCCGGGAATCTCCTCGCCACAGAACCTGCACCTCCCATCTTTGATGTTGTTTGTCAGGAGGGCAATGCCGACACGATGGAGTAATCTCGCTCCACAGTTAGGACAAAAGGTGCTGTCATAGCGATGTCCGGGAAGATTGCCGATGGTGGCGAAGTTTATTCCCTCCTCTCGGGCAATTCTATGCGCCATCTCCAGTGTCTCCACCGGCGTCGGCGGAAGATGGGTCATCTTAAATGCCGGGAAGAAGCGGTTGAAATGGATCGGGACATCAGGCCCCAAGTTTTCGAGAATCCATTTACTCATCGCCCTTATCTCTGTCGGGCAATCATTGAGCGTGGGGATGATGAGGTTAATGATCTCCAGCCACACCCCTTCCTCCTGGATAATCTTTAGCGTGGCAAGAACCGGCGCCAGTGATGCTCCGCTTATCTCTCGATAAAACTCCTCGGTGAACGCCTTCAGATCTACCCTTACTGCATCCATGTGCTCAAGGAGCGCCCGCAACGGCTCGGGATTAATGAAGCCATTGGTGACCAGCGTCGTCTTCATACCGTGAGCCTGGGCCAACTTCGCTATGTCGTACATATATTCGAAGAAGACCGTTGGCTCGGTATAGGTAAAAGAGACAGAATTCAGGCCGGCCCTTTTTACTCCGGCAATGATCTCCTCAGGTGAGCGAAGACGATATCTTACTTCTTCAAACTCTCGCTGCGAGATACGCCAGTTTTGGCAGTGTTTGCACCTTAAATTACAACCGGCAGTAGCGATCGTCTGTCGTCTATGCCCGGGGTGGAAGTGATGAAATGGCGCCTTCTCAATCGGGCCGATGCCGATGGCCACGGGCTTTCCCCAGACGAGCGTATAGAGCGCACCTTCACGGTTCTCGCGCACCCGGCACAGGCCACGTACCCCCTCCGGAATAATGCAATAATGGGGACAAAGTTGGCACAGCACCCGGTTATCATTGAGCGGTTGCCAGTACCGCGCAAGTTGCGGGCCAAATGCAGGATCCGCCTCCATGCTGCGTAGAGGCGGATCCTTCAACAGAGGAAACAGCCAGCGCTCTGCGGTGACCACAATAACCGGCAGCATAATCATAATCATAAGGATCAAGACAGACTTCTTCATCCTATCCTCTTCTTCCCACCGGCATTATGTACAGCGGCACAAGCTCTGTGCCCAGGATACGTTGCACCGGACCATCGTGGAATGCACCCACGATCACCGTACCCAGACCGAGTGCCTCAGCCTGAAGATGGACATTCTGGCCGGCCCCGCCAACATCCATCGAGATATAGCGAACTACCCCTCGGGTACCATAAACCCTTTTTACTCTGTCGAAATCACCCACCCAAACGATGCTCACCGGCGCCTGCTCTACAAATCTCTGTCTGAGGGAGGCAACCATCAGCTCCTGGCGAAAATCTCCTTTCTTAATCATCTTGAGTGAGTGGTTCCGCCACTGGAACCGATATATTCCGTCAGCCAGACCAGTTACGTTTCCGGCAACGAGATATATCTCAAACGGATAAAGACCACCGGCAGATGGGAAGGCACGCGTTGGCCCGGTTACTCCGTCGATCGTCTTTCCTCCTGCTGACCAGAGCAGTTGGGATATTTCCTCCAGGCTCAACGGCTCATCAGGGAAATGACGCGTTGACTGTCTGTGGAAGATTGCCTCTTCCACAGACATCTCACCTGTATGCCGTGGAGAAGGAAGGCTGACGATCACCCCTTCCTCAAGTACAAGCTCTTTCTTCTCCGCGACAGGTTCCGGTTGGCATCCCACCGTCGCCGCACCAACAATAATAAGCAATGCTAACGCTAATGACACTACTACTTTCTTCTTGATAGTTGGAATCATTTCTCTCTCACCCCCCTCATTTTAATAGCAAATATCAAAGATTAAAAATCAAAATTATTTCTAAGAA
>JAJOKM010000111.1 GCA_021129835.1 Thermodesulfovibrionales bacterium
TGCAAAAAGAAAAGCAGTCGAGATGCTGGAATTGGTGGGAATCTCATCGCCTTCAACAAGGGTGAACGAGTATCCACACCAGCTCAGTGGCGGCATGCGCCAGCGAGTCATGATCGCTATGGCTCTCTCTTGTAACCCATCATTGCTTATTGCTGACGAGCCGACCACGGCGCTTGATGTTACCATACAGGCACAGATATTGGAGCTGATGAAAAACCTGATAAAAGATTTTGGCTCTTCTTTGCTATTAATCACACACGATTTTGGGGTTATAGCTGAAGTATGCGACAAAATTGCAGTCATGTATGCCGGGAGTATTGTCGAATGCGCTCATACCAAATCGCTCTTTAAAAATCCCAGGCATCCTTATACCCGCGGATTACTTAACTCGATCCCCAGGATAGATGTTGATGCTGAACGGCTCGAAAATATTGACGGGACTGTTCCCAATCTGGCCAATCCGCCCGCGGGCTGCAAGTTTCATCCCAGGTGTCTATATACCAAAGAGATTTGCAGCCGGCAAAGCCCCAGTCTTGCAGAGGTTGTGTCAGGACATCTTGTGAGCTGTCTGATGTACAAAAAAGTGCCTAAAGTGTCTAAAGTATATTAAAGTGCCTAAAGTGTCTTAAAAGTGTGTGCCATGATGCCAGATATACTGCCAGATATACTGATCGAAGCTAAGGGTCTGAAAAAATATTTTTTGACCAAAGGGTTGTTTTCAAGAAGAGGCACTGTGGTGCACGCAGTCGATGGTATAAGCTTCTATATAAAGAGGGGAGAGACATTTGGCCTGGTTGGTGAATCTGGTTGTGGAAAATCGACGACTGGAAAACTCGTTTTACGTCTTTTGGAGCCCACATTTGGCGAGGTTTACTTTGAAGGGCATAACATATTCGAGCTGAACAGAAAAAAGATGCGCCGACTGAGGCAGAAAATGCAGGTGATATTTCAAGATCCCTTTGCTTCGCTCAACCCGCGAATGACCGTTGGGGACATAGTCGGTGAGCCATTGGAGATACATAACCTGGCTAGCGGAGCTGAGAGGGAGGAGAGGGTCTTAGAGGTGATGGAGTTGGTTGGTCTAAACTCCGAGTATGCTACCAGATATCCCCATGAGTTTAGCGGTGGACAGAGGCAGAGGATCGGAATTGCCAGAGCGATTGCCGTAAATCCCGTATTCATCGTTGCCGACGAGCCTGTATCATCCCTGGATGTATCCATACGGGCCCAAATACTAAACTTAATGCGGGATCTGCAGAAAAACCTCGGGCTTACTTATCTGTATATAGCACATGACCTAAGTACGATCAAACACTTAAGTGACCGAATCGCTGTGATGTACTTGGGCAAGATCGTGGAGACCGGCACGACCAGAAGTATATTCGACAACCCTCAGCACCCATACACCCAAGCCCTACTTTCAGCAATTACGATTCCTGACCCAGAAGTCAAGCGAAAACGAATCATCCTAAAAGGGGATGTGCCAAGTCCGATCGATCCTCCCTCTGGTTGCAGGTTCCACACTAGATGTCTATATAGCATGGATAAGTGCAAGAAGGTAGAGCCGAAGCTTATCGATATCGCAGATAGGCATTCTGTCAGATGTCATTTAGGGAAGCCATGTGGTGCTCAAGAAGCAGACACCCGAAGGTGAGACGAGAGAGACCGAAAACGTTAGGCAGAAGAGATGCTCCTAAGCGAAAGGTCATTTCTGAGCAGCATACGGCACTATCCCTGATATCTTCTCTGTCTTGCTGCCTCGTAAAGGCATAAAGAGGCGGCTATTGCCACATTAAGGCTCTCTGCCCTGCTAATGAGAGGGATCTTTATTAGGTCTTTCGCTCTCTTCTTTAGGGTTTTGCTAACACCATATGCCTCATTACCAAAGGCAATCGCCACAGGCTGTCTAAGGTCAGTCTTATAAATTAGCGACCTGGCTTGCAGATCTGCTATATACAACTGGATACCTTTGGGATCAAGGTAATCGAGCAGGGCATTAGATTCAGAATAGACTACAGGAATATTAAATAGGCTCCCGGCAGTCACCCTGATAGTCTTTGGCATAAAGACATTATATGTGTCAGGGAGGATTATTATTGCGTCTGCTCCAGCGGCGTCTGACACCCTGATAATCGTGCCAAGGTTTCCAGGGTCCTGAATGCCATCACAGACGACAAGCAGAGAAGTGTCTTTAAAGACTATCTCTCCCAAGTCAATCGGCTTATAAGAGATAACCCCGACAATTCCCTGCGGAGTCTCTGTATCTGACAGTTTATATAAGATCTGTTTTGATATCTCGATAAGATGGGATGCCTTTTTCGCAACCTGCCTTAAAAGCTGCTGCCCATCCTTTTTAGATGCAAACTCTTCTGCAAAAATACACTCTTTATTTCGACTCCAGCCGACCCTAATGCCATCTCCAAGAGGTGGAATCCTTCTATTAGGAAGGCCTCGTGCCTGTATTTGCCATACTTTTTCTTTATCCTTATGGCCTCTTTTAATATTGGATTTGCAAGGCTTGTGATTTTTAAGTGCCGCATTACACCGACTTAAATGGCGCATTCACCCTCTTTAAGGGCCAAAGTGCTGATATCCCTCTGCCTTTAGGGCAGATTCCCTGCCTGCCTCATCCACAACAATTCTTTCATCCTCTACGATCTCGCCTATACAGGTTGCATTAATGATATGACTACTGCTTACGCTTGCAGGTATTGTAAATAAAAGTTCGTAATCCTCGCCGCCTGTGGTTGCAAGATGCCTAAAATCTAAGCCCATTATTTCGGATGCATACCTAATCTCCTTTGATAGGGGTATTTTATCGAGATAAATCCTTGCACCTACATTACTTTCATCACATATGCGACATAAATCAATAAATAGACCATCGCTTATATCTATCATTGATGCAGCGTAAGGGAGGAACTCACCGGAATCCCTCGCGATTGGCATCAGATGCCTCTTGATCAGGGAATATGCAATATTCCAGTCGATCTGAACAAGAGAACCGGTAGTCTGGAGTAACAAATGGTTTATATTTTGAGGGGGCGATATATCATCAAGGCGAATATCCTGCACCACATTTTTTGATTCAGGTGCAAGCCTTTTCAATATCTCTAATCCGCATGCTGAATCACCCATTGTGTGGGTTACATAAATCCTGTCACCCGCCGAGGCATCACACCTTGTGACGACTTTATCAGCCACACCAATTGCCGTAGCCGAAAGGGCTATTTTATCTTCTGAAGTAGATAAATCTCCTCCAACCAATTGCATTCTATACATATTTATGGCTGTCGAAATTCCCGCAAACAGACCCCAGAGGAAATTCTCATCGGCATTCTTTTTGGCGGCAATATTAGCAAAAAGGTAAGCCGGCTCACCACACATAGCCATAATGTCACTGACATTAACAGAGACCAGCTTAAAACCGAGATGAAATGGAGCCGAAAAACTCAGATCGAAATGGATTCCCTCGTTCATCATATCTGTCGTAACGAGGATCCTCTCTTTTTGAGGGGTAATGACAGCAGCATCATCACCAATGCCGACTACTATATTTTTGTCGGTGGACTTAAACCTTTTCCTTATCTCCTTTAGGAGCTGTAGCTCTCCTATTTGATCGAGCTGCATTTTCACCTCCCTCATAACGAAATGTAGTTTACAGTTTACAGCTTACAGTTTACAGTTTATTGCTGACTCTCGACTCTCGACTACTGCTTTGCATTGAGCAAAGGCGTATAGCAGGGGGCAGTTCCCTGCTCACTGCTTACTGCTCACTGTTTTTGGTCGATTTCTTTGTCTTCGGTCCATTTTTACTTCTGCATAGGGCTGCCTTCAATACATCATCCATAGTCTCTGCGAGGACAAAGTTCATGTCATCCTTTACATATTTCGGCAAGTCGCTTAGGTCTTTCTTATTCCTGGACGGTACAATAACCGTCTTTATCCCCATCCTCTTGGCAGCAAGGGTCTTTTCCTTAATCCCTCCTATCGGAAGCACCCTGCCTCTCAATGTAATCTCTCCGGTCATGGCGACATCCCTTCTCACGCCCTTCCCCATAAAGGCAGAAGCTATAGCAGCCGCCATTGTTATGCCGGCAGACGGCCCATCCTTTGGAATGGCACCTGCTGGGACATGGATATGCAGATCAACCTTAGAGAATATATCCTCACTTATCTCGAGGGCCTTTGACTTTGCCCTCACATAGCTCAATGCAGCCTGGGCAGATTCCTTCATCACATCTCCCAACTGTCCTGTAATTGTTAGGTTTCCCTTGCCCTTCATCGTCGTTGCCTCGGTGTATATTACATCGCCGCCCGCCTCGGTCCATGCAAGACCGGTGGCAACACCTATCCCATCCTTTTTCATCTCTTCTTCTGGCAGGTATTTAGGCACCCCAAGATATTTATGGACAGTGTTTTTGGTAATTCTGAATCTCTTTGCTTTCTCCTCTACAACCTGTTTTGCAACCTTTCTGCATAAATTGGCTATCTCACGCTCGAGGTTTCTGACGCCCGCCTCCCTTGTATAATGAGATATTATCTGACGGATAGCCGTTGCGGTTATTTTTAATATCTTCGAGGTTATGCCATGCTCCTCCAGTTGTTTCGGCACGAGGTATTTTTGGGCTATCTCGGCCTTTTCCTCTTCTGTATATCCTGAAAGATATATTACCTCCATCCTGTCTCTCAAAGGCCCAGGTATAGTATCTGTAAGATTTCCTGTTGTTATAAACATAACATTCGACAGGTCAAAAGGCACTGCCAGATAATGATCCATAAATGAATTATTCTGTTCCGGATCAAGCACCTCAAGAAGCGCAAAAGATGGGTCTCCCCTGAAATCCATCCCGATTTTGTCTATCTCGTCAAGCATGAATACCGGATTGTTCGACCCCGCCTGTTTTATTCCCTGGATTATCCTTCCAGGAAGTGAACCTATATATGTCCTTCTGTGCCCTCTGATCTCAGCCTCATCCCTGACACCTCCAAGGGACATTCTCACAAATTCCTTTCCGAGGCAGCGTGCTATAGATCGGCCGAGAGACGTCTTTCCAACACCTGGGGGTCCGATAAAACATAAAATTGGCCCCTTCATCTTTTCTTTCAGTCTTCTCACGCTAAAATATTCGAGTATCCTCTCCTTGATCTTTTCGAGATTGTAGTGGTCTTCGTTCAAAATATTCTCAGCCACTTTTATGTCTAATTGATCCTCTGTGCTTTTAGACCATGGCAGCTCTGTAAGCCAATCAAGATATGTCCTTATAGTTCCTGCCTCTGCACTATCAGGATGCATCTTTTCGAGACGCCTCACCTGTTTTTCGGACTCTTTCATTACCTTCTCGGGCATCTTTGCTTCTTCTATCTTTTTTTTAAACTCCTTAATCTCCTCTGCACGGTCATCTGCGTCGCCTAACTCCCTCTGTATTGCCTTAAGCTGCTCGCGAAGGAAGTACTCCCTCTGAGTTTTATCTATTTCTCCCATGGTGTCCATCTGAATCTTTTGTTGTATGGTCAATACCTCTACTTCTCTGCTCAGTATTTCACTTGTCCTCTTTAATCTGTCAATTGGATCAGACATCTCTAATATCTCTTGCGCTTGATCGGGCTTTAACCCAGCGTTAGAGGCTATAAGGTCAGCAAGCCTTCCAGGGTCATCAATATTCTTTATAACCACAAGTGCATCAGGCAGCATAGTCTTTCCGAGAGATACAGTTTTATTTACCAGCTCCTTAACATTTCTTGTAAGTGCTTCATGTTCAGTAGTCATTACAATAAGACTCTCTTCTTCTATCTTCTCTATTTCAGCAATAAAGAAGGGGTCTTGCTGAGAAAATTTTACGACCCTTGCCTTACTTAATCCCTGAACAAGCACCTTCACCCGTCCATCAGGGAGTTTCAACACCCTCATTATCATAGAGACGGTACCCACAGAATAAAAGTCATCTAGCGAAGGTGCCTCAACATTCGGATCTTTCTGGGTAAGAAGTAGTATCATTTTGCCTGTATTCAGGGAATGGTCAATAGCCTTTATTGATACATCCCTTCCAACAAAAAGGGGAAGTATCATATAAGGGAAGACAACAATATCTCTTGCTGCTAATACTGGCAGTGTGTCAGGAATTTCTATCTGTTTTTTACCGTTATCTTTTTTGGTATCTTCGGTCATTATATTTCCTCCAAAAAAAGCTACCCTAAGTAATTCTCAAAATCCCATAGAATTTTGAGCCGATGCATGCTCTAAACTCCTTGCTTTTTCGACCAGATACTTCTCGAAATCCTTTGATACTTCTCTGTTTTTAAGAGCTAAATCGACAGTTGCTTTCAAATACCCTAATTTGTCTCCGGCATCATACCTTTTGCCTTTTATCAGATAACCATAAATGTCTTTCGTCCTTGCGAGTTTCATTAATGCATCGGTAAGCTGGATCTCTCCGCCCTTGCCTGCCTCCTGTCTTTCAAGGATTTCAAATATATCAGGGGTCAAAATATATCTGCCTATTATAGCCATGTTAGAAGGGGAGCTTTCCGGGTGCGGCTTCTCTACCATGCCACTAATCCTGTATACACCGCCTTCTAATACACCATCAATAATACCATAGCGATGCACTTCTGTCCACGGCACCTCTTCTACTGCAACTACCGGGCACTTCTTCTCTTCATACACCTCTATCATCTCTTTTAATAGGTGATTCTCCGAATCCATTACATCATCGCTTAAAATAACCGCAAATGCCTCCCCCCTAACGAACGGTTTGGCGCAGAGCACTGCATGCCCAAGCCCCAGCGCAACCCTTTGCCGGATATAGGCAAACTTTATCTGGTTAAATCTATTAATCTCTTCAATAAGATATTCTTTCCCTGAGGCCCTGAACTTTTCCTCTAGTTCACATACAGAGTCAAAGTGATCTTCGATCGCCCTCTTATGTTTTCCTGTGATAATAATAAATTCCTCTATCCCACAGGACAGCGCCTCCTCAACTGCGTACTGGATCAATGGTCTGTCAATTAAAGGTAACATCTCCTTCGGAGTTGCTTTAGTGGCAGGTAAAAATCTCGTGCCAAGGCCTGCTGCTGGTAATATGGCCTGTTTAACAGTCATTGTCATAGTTCCTGTATACCTATTGGCTTTTTTTCTGTCTCAGATGAGCTGTTCTCATTATATATCTAATGCCGAAGACGAGACTCGAACTCGTATGGAGCTAAGCTCCGAGGGATTTTAAGTCCCTTGCGTCTACCAATTCCGCCACTCCGGCAACGAATGATACATAATACAATAAGATACTAAAAATATAGAGAAAGTGCAACTTACTTTAGGCTCGTGACGCCTTCCTGTGCCGGCACGGCAGACAGGAAATACTCTAAAAGATAGGCAGTGGAGGCCTTAGCCTCCCTTTATTTACTTTCTCGGTCTTCCAATAAATACCCTTCTTATTCCCGCATAGTCTTTTGCAAATCTGATATCCCCAAAACCAGCCTCTCTGGCCATTTTCTCTACATCATCTGCCTGATCATGCCCTATTTCAAGGACGACATGGCCTCTTTCTTTTAAATACTCAGGGGCCTCTTTGATTATCCTCCTGTAGAAATAAAGACCGTCTTCACCGCCATCAAAGGCATCAACAGGCTCATAATCTTTAATCTCTTTCTGGAGATATGGTATCTTTAGCCTGGAAATATATGGGGGGTTTGATACAATACAGTCAAACCTTGTATCTCCAACAGGCCCAAAAAGGTCACCAACAACAAAATAGACATTCTTTATGCCATTGTCAAATGAATTCTTTATCGAATAGCTAATAGCCGTTTCTGATTTGTCAACTCCATACACCATGGCATCAGGAAGATATCTTGCAAGGGCAATGGCGATGCATCCACTACCTGTGCAGAGGTCAAGTATTTTCAGCGGCGAGCAAGGAGTAACGAGTGGCAAGCTTACTTTAGGGGGTGGAGTCCGAAGCTCGGAGCCTTGTTTTTTACTACTTGTGGTCTGTAGTCTGTAACTTGCAACTGTCTTTAGGGCTTCTTTAACAAGCAGCTCCGTTTCAGGCCTTGGAATAAGAACTCCTCTACCAACATTTATCCTTAGCCCGCAAAATTCAACATGTCCAATGACATATTGAAGCGGTTCCCTCTTAGCACGTCTGATAATGAGAGAATCTATATTTTTTGATATATCTTCTGATATCTCTAAGTCGCTGCTATAAAGCCTTGTTTTACTAATCTGCAGGGTTTCTGTTATAAGAATTTCAGCCTCCTTTGCTGAGTCTTCAATGCCACCATTTTTCAGAAATCTTGAGACTTCTATTAGTTTCTCCATAACATTCATGTTGGATTAACTCAGATAAGATTGCATGGATTATCAGTGGCAAATACATCTCTTGCTCGACTCCTGAATTTACTAACATGAAGCTGTTATTGCAATTCCTGGATCAAGTTTAACTACTTCCCCTGAGTTGCCCCGTGTAATTCAGGTTCAAACTCCTTCAGCCTTTCAGATTGATAATGGATACTTAGGGCATCAATAATCTCATCCAAATTACCTTCTAAAATCTGCTCCAATTTATGGAGGGAGAGGCCTATCCTGTGGTCTGTTACTCTGTTTTGCGGGTAATTATATGTCCTTATTCTTTCGCTCCTGTCTCCGGTGCCAACCTGAGACTTCCTTTCCATTGCACGCTCTTTTCCCTTCTCTTCTATTTCCAGTTCAAGAAGTCTTGCCCTTAAAACCTTCATGGCCCTTTCCTTATTTTTTATTTGTGATCTCTCGTCCTGGCACTGAACAACCATGCCTGTTGGCATATGTGTAATCCTCACAGCAGAGTATGTTGTGTTGACGCCCTGCCCTCCGGGGCCTGATGCGCAAAAGGTATCGACCCTAAGATCTCTGTCATCTACAGCAATATCTATCTCTTCTGCCTCAGGCAAAACCGCTACTGTTACTGCTGATGTATGAATCCTCCCAGATGCCTCTGTAGTCGGCACCCTCTGCACCCTATGCACGCCACTCTCATATTTCAGTTTATTATAAACACCCTTTCCCTGAAGAGATATTATTACTTCTTTCATGCCTCCGAGACCTGTCGGATTAGAGTTAATTACCTCTTCTTTCCATCGCTTTGCCTCGGCATACTTTGAGTACATCTTGAAGAGACTTGTCACGAACAAGGCCGCTTCCTCTCCACCAGTACCTGCCCTGATTTCAAGAATAACATTTTTCTTGTCCATTAAATCTTTGGGAAGAAGCATAATTCTAAGGTTGTCTTCTATTAATGATCTTCCCATTTTAAGTCTCTCGATTTCTTCCAATGCAAGTTCACCTAAATCACTATCACCGCTTTTAACGATCTCCTCGACATCCTTCATGTCTGAAAGCAGCTTTTTGTATTCTCTAATCTTCTCGGCAATAGGTAACAGTTCTGCCAGCTCTTTCGAATACTTTCGGTATGCCTCAGAATTGGACAAGACATCTGGATTTGCAAGAGCATTTGTTATCTCATCATACTTCTCTTCAATTGCTAATAACTTCTTTATCATTGTTTACCTGTTTCTTCGCGTATTTTCTTTTAAACTTCGCCACCCTTCCTTCTGTGTCAATTATTTTCTGTGTACCGGTAAAAAATGGATGACACTTTGAACATATGTCAACATGAATTTCGTCCTTTATCGATCTGGTAATAAAAGATTCTCCGCATGCGCAGGCAACTCTTGATTCCTTGTAATTCGGATGAATTCCCTCTTTCAACTTATAAACCTCCCGATTTTTTGATTTTTTAGGCATCCGGAACTCTATAGGATGTCTCTTTTGTCCCCCGGCCCACTTTATGGGGAGAAACATTGTTGATCTTGAGATGATTTCAATTCTATCGCTTACTTAGTCTAAAATATATGGTGGATCTTTAGCAAGTTACCGAATAACAACAAAAAGTTACAATTCGAGGTTTCACCTAGAGTCGTGCATAAACCCCGTTAGAAGTATCAATTTTGTGCTACCTGGTGGGACATAATTTCTAACGGGGCAAACGAGGTACTTCGCAAAATATGCCAATTTGGAAGCATAAACGAACTAGTTCGGTTATTTTAAGTTAGCTGCCATTGCGGGCAATAAAAAGTTGAAAAAATGATAAAATTTAGGAAGAGGAGAGGCTCTTGCAAAAGTATGAGAATGCCCCCTTTTGTCATTCCGAACCCTTCACT
>JAJOKM010000015.1 GCA_021129835.1 Thermodesulfovibrionales bacterium
TGAGACAAAGGATAATAATGGTTATGTCACATGTCAAGACCTGACACCACCTACTTGTCATTCCGACTTGTTCGGAATCGCTCCCTGTCTTTAAGAAGGATTCCCGACAAACGGGAATAACGCTCTTTTACGACTTCATCAACACTAATTTTTCAAAAAGAGATTGATTTAAAGAGAGGAGTTGATTTAAAATTGAATATAGGTAATGTCAGGGTCTTGTAGATTTCGAAAAACCAATAAACAGAGGGGTAAGTCCCCTGGTGGAGTTAAGACAAAAGGAGAGACATCTATGTATTATATCGGCGTTGATGCCGGTTCGGTTGCCGTTAAGCTTGTTGTCCTTGATGAAAATGGCAAAAGGCTTGAGGATCACTACATAAGACATTATGGTCATTCTGTAGGCGAAACACTTAAACTCTTACGAGAAATTAAAGAACGATACCCTGCATGCTCCCTGTCAGTTACTGGTTCTGCAGGGAAGATGATAGCCCGTGCTTTAAAGATAAAACCTCTCAATGAGATCGTTTCACAGGCGTATTCAATTAAAAAACTATTCCCCCATATCAGGACGATTATAGAACTCGGGGGAGAGGATTCAAAACTAATTATCTTAGACGATGGAAGGATAAAGGACTTCGCTATGAATTCTGTCTGTGCTGCGGGCACAGGCTCTTTCCTTGAGCAGCAGGCAGAACGGTTAAGGCTGAGCATAGAGGAGTTCAGCGAAATTGCTACCAGTTCAAAGAGGCCTGCCAAGATTGCAGGGAGGTGCAGTGTCTTTGCCAAGACAGATATGATACACCTTCAGCAAATTGCTACGCCTACTGAAGACATTGTTGCTGGACTCTGTTTTGCCGTTGCAAGGAACTTCAAGGGAACTATCGCAAAAGGCATGGAAGTGAAGTCACCAGTAGCATTCCAGGGCGGTGTTGCTGCCAATAAAGGCATGATAAGGGCATTCAGGGAGACTTTTGAATTCGATGACCTGTTCGTCCCGCCAGATTTCAAATTGATGGGCGCAATAGGCGCTGCGTTAAAGAATATAGAGGAAGGCGCTATAAACCATTTTGATCTGGGCGAGTTAGAGCTATTCTCTTCACTGAAGTCTGAAGAGCAGGGGTTTGAACCTTTAGTATCGGGGGGTGAAGACTTTTTTGAGAGACACAAGAGACATAATGGAAGAGACAAGACCCCGATTGCTGGAGGCCATAGGGAAAACGAGATTAGACCTCATGGGCATAAAATCAAGGCATACCTTGGAATCGATATAGGATCTATTAGTACCAATCTGGCTGTAATCGACGAAGATGCCAATCTGCTATCCAAGCGCTATCTTATGACTGCTGGTAGACCGATCGAGGCGGTAATGCAAGGATTAAGAGGAGTTTATGCTGAAATCGGAGATGATGTAGAAATTTTAGGGGTTGGAACTACTGGTTCTGGCAGGTATATGATAGCAGACTATGTAGGCGCTGATATTGTGAAGAACGAGATTACTGCTCAGGCTTCGGCCGCAATCTTTATTAACCCCGATGTAGATACGATCTTTGAGATAGGAGGGCAGGACTCAAAATATATCTCCATAAGAGATGGCATTATCGTTGACTTCGAGATGAACAAGGCATGTGCCGCTGGTACAGGGTCATTTATAGAAGAGCAGGCCGAAAAGCTTAATATTTCAGTAAAAGGCGAGTTTGCAGAGCAGGCCTTTCATTCAAAAAATCCATGTAGGCTTGGCGAGAGATGCACAGTCTTTATGGAAAATAGCCTGATGTCGAGTCTTCAAAGAGGCACTGATAAAGATGACCTCCTTGCTGGACTTGCATATTCCATAGTCCAGAATTATATAAACAGGGTCGTTACGAGTAAACCTATTGGTGAAAACATCTTCTTTCAAGGAGGAGTGGCATTTAATAAATCTATCGTCGCTGCTTTTGAAAAGTATCTCGGCAAAAAAATAATTGTCCCTCCAAATCATGATGTAACAGGCGCGATAGGTATGGCACTAATTGCTATGGAGCATATGAGAGAGAGAGGAAATTCTGAATCCTCTTTTAAGGGTTGGGGGATATCAGATAGGCGATATGAGATAAGCTCATTTGAGTGCAATGGATGCCCAAATGTCTGTAGGATAAATAAGGTAAAGTCCCAGGACGAAAAAACACTCCTTTTCTACGGTGGTAGGTGCGAGAAATATGATGTAAGACGTGCTCAAAAGAAAACGACACCAGACCTCTTTGCATTCAGAGAGGAAATGCTCTGGAAGAGGCACAATAAATATAGCGAAGATTTCATAGGCAAGAAAGATGACTCTTTATCTGTTCCTCGGTCTGCATCGAAGATCAGGATAGGACTTCCTTACATTTTTTATCTTCAGGATTATCTGCCTTTCTGGTCAACACTCCTGTGGGAACTCGGTTTTGAGGTCGTCTCGCCTAAGACGAATAAGCAGATTGTGAACCTTGGCGTCGAAAATGTCACCACAGAGGTATGTTTTCCGATGAAGGTTGCCCATGGGCACATAAAATATCTTGAAGATGCAGGTGTAGATGTCATGTTTGCTCCGAGTTTCATAAATCTAAGCCAGCCTGGGGATGAGTACGAAAGAGGGGTGGCTTGTCCATATGTCCAGGCGATCCCTTATGTCGCAGAAGCTGCAATCGGTGGAATAAAGACCGTTACCCCCGTCATAGATTTAGGTCGCGGAAAGGGATATCTTAAAGGAGAACTAAAAAGGGTCTTTCGGGGTTATGACATCAAAAAAGGGAATATTGACAAGGCAATAGCCCTTGCCAGATCATCGCAAGAGGAGTTTCAGAAGGCATTGAGAGATAAGGGCAGAGAGGCGTTAGATGAAATTAAAGGTAGAGGCTTGGGGATAGTAATAATCGGAAGAGCATACAATGCCTTTGATCCTGGTGTAAACCTAGAGATTCCCAGGAAGTTGTCTCTCAGTGATGTCCTCTCGATACCACTAGATTTTCTTCCACTCGACGATGAAAAGATTCGGGATGTATGGCCAAATATGCAATGGAGATCCGGCCAAAAAATATTAAAGGCAGCAAGTATTATCAGGAATACGGCAGATCTTTATGCAATTTATCTCTCTAATTTTTCGTGTGGCCCAGATTCCTTTATCCTCAAATACTTTGCGGATGAGATGAAGGGAAAGCCTTTCTTACATATCGAGATAGATGAACATAGCGCGGATGCAGGCGCCATAACAAGATGCGAGGCATTTCTCAATAGCGTGAAGCAGCAGAGGATAAAGGCTAAGGACCGGATTAGGGAATGGCAGAGGGAAGATATTGGCAGACTCCAAACACCAGCACATAGCTCATTTTCCACAAAAAGGACCATTTTTATCCCCCGTATGACTGACCATGCATTTGCCCTCAAGTCGGCCTTTGAGTATTGTGGGATTTCGGCAGATGTCTTGCCCGAAGCAGATAAAGAGACCCTTGATATTGGCAAGAGATATGTATCAGGTAAAGAATGCTATCCTTACCTTATAACCGTAGGCGATATGCTGAAGAGGATTTTTTCGCCAGGCTTCAAACCAGAAGAATCGGCCTTCTTCATGCCTGCTGGACGTGGCGGCCCCTGCAGATTTGCGCAGTACAATATATCCCATAAGCGTATTCTTAAAGGGCTCGGATTGGAAGAGGTAGTAATCTTTGCACCTAGTCAGGATACACGATTTTATAAGGATCTGGGCATTGTCGGGAGTGATTTTACTAAGCGGGCATGGACAGGTATTGTTGCATACGAACTGCTGCTGAAATGTCTTCACGAGACGCGCCCCTACGAAAAGATGAAGGGAGATGCTGACAATCTTTATAAGACGTATCATGACAGGATTTACCATGGCATTAAAGCCAGAAATGGAGATATAGAAGGTATTTTAAGAGATATGAAAGCGGCCTTCATCTCGATCCCCAAAAACAGGGAAGAGAGACCCCTTATCGGTATTATTGGAGAAATATTTGTCAGGCTGAATAAATTCTCTAATGAAGACCTAGTGAGAAAGATAGAATCCATGGGAGGAGAGGCATCGGTTGCACCTTTTGGGGAGTGGATACACTATGTTAATACCGTCTCCTTTAGAAGGGCATGGACCGAGAAAGACTGGGCTGCCATGATGCGTATCTTTCTAACGGAGTCTGTTCAGTCGAGGATTGAGCACAAATTAGGGAGGCATTTAAACGGCTCGCTAAAGACATTGAGAGAGCCGGAGATAAAGGAGATATTCCAGAAGGCATCACCTTATGTCCATGACTCCTTCGAAGGAGAGACCATTTTAAGTGTGGGCAAGGCAGTAGACTTTATGGAACGTGGGGCAGCAGGCATTATAAATACCATGCCATTTGGGTGTATACCAGGTGCCATAGTCACGGCCCTTATGAAGACAGCGAGCAAAAGGCATGGTGTTCAGTGTATAAATATCCCCTATGACGGGACAGAATCGCCAACTACCGAGCTTCAGATTGAGGCATTTATGGAGGCAGTAAGAGAGTAAGAGACTGGGCTTTGCTGCAAGCCCAGTCTCTTTTAGTTCTGTTTGCGGGGTGCATCAGTCTGCCAACAGGCAGGCGTATAGGCAGATAAATCTTAGTTGTAGAGCTTGACTTGTTTGCCACGCACAGGTAAGAGGGGCATTGCCCCTCAAAAATGGAGGTGATGGAGTGGGCAATGTCGTAAAATGGCGCAAAAAGAAAATGAGCAAACACAAACACAAAAAACTACGCAAAAGGACGAGGGCGCAGAGGAAAAAGTAATATCTGATTACACAGATTAAGGTACCGACGAGAAAATCTGTGCACTCTTTTTTGGGAATCTGTGTAAGCAGGTATCCGGGTATGTTATAATATTCTATGACCGAGATTATTGAGCCCTTCTCGACTACAGGTATCGGAAGCCTTCCGCATAGAGATCCTGAAGAGGCGTGTAAGCTTATACTCAGGACATTTGATATCTCCTTTTGGCCACAGTTGCCAAGACTCTCTTTCAAGGAATCTATGATTATCCAGTATTTGGAAGGTATGCCATATATCAAGATAAGTGAAAGTGAACAGAGGGCATGGGTTGCCAGAGACGGCAGTGACGAACTCGAAAGATTTTATGAATCCTGCAACGAAGATACAAAAATAGGCATGTCTGAAGATTATGCCGCTGGACTCCATATGTTCTTGAGTATGATAAAGGGACGGAGGTTTCAGGTCTTAAAGGGACATATAACAGGTCCAATTACATTTACCCTCGGACTTAAAGACAGCAAAGGACAACTCGTCTATTTCGACGAGGAGTTGCGTGAAATCTCATCCATGCTACTAAAAGCAAAGGCTCGCTGGCAACTAGAGATGCTGAAACAGCATGCTGACTCGGTTATTATCTTTATCGATGAACCAATTATCTCTGCAATAGGCGGGTCATCTTATTTGGGGGTTAGTAGTGAAGAGGTATCGAGATTGCTGAAGGAGCAAGTGTCTGCTATTGAAGATGCCGGAGGCATTTCTGGCATACACTGCTGCGGCAGGGCAGACTGGCCAATGGTGACCAGAAGCGGTATCAGAATAATCAGTTTCGACGCCTATGAGTATTTTGACACCCTTGCTATATATCATGAGGATATAAAAGATTTTCTTGAGAGGGGTGGTTATTTAGCATGGGGAATTGTCCCCACATCTGACTCCATTAATTCTGCGGATAAAGAAAGACTCGTAACACTCATGAATACTCAACTCAAAAAATTATCCATACATCTGCCCCCTGAGCTTGTTAAGAGCAGGACACTTCTTACGCCTTCATGCGGTGCAGGCTCAAGAAGCACAGAAGAGACGACAAAGATATTCCAGTTGATTATGAGGGTAAGAGAGTCAATGGCATAGTGAAAAAGAGGCTTCCGCTGGGGTTTTTTATATCGCTCGAAGGGATAGAGGGAACTGGCAAAACAACACAGGCAGAGATTTTATCAGAATTTCTTTTGAGCAGAGGGTATGATGTTGTCCTGACTAATGAACCAGGAGGAACGGTTATTGGAAATAAGATTCGCGAGATACTTCTCTGGCCAGGGCATAAGGAGATGTCGCCGCTGGCTGAACTCCTTCTACACAATGCGGCGAGGGCACAACATCTAGCAGAGAAAATTCTGCCAGCACTAAAGGAAGGGAAGGTTGTTATTGCCGACAGATTTACGGACTCAACGATTGCATATCAAGGTTATGGGCGTGGCATTGATATGTCTCTTATAATATCCATCGATAAGATAACAACAGGTTGTATTAGACCTCATCTCACTATTGTCTTTGATCTGGATGCCGAAATTGGACTAATGAGAAACCGAGGCATAAACAAAGATGACAGGCTTGAGCTTGAAGGTGTTGAGTTTTACAGCCGAGTAAGGGAAGGCTATCTTAGCATTGCAGAAAGAGACCCTGAGAGAGTAAAGATCTTAGATGCGGCAATGTCAAGGGAACTTGTTAAAGAAAAGATTCAAGAAATAGTGGCTTCAGAAATTGCGAGTATTTCGAATGACAAAAAAAGATGGCACTCAGGGATATAGTAGGTCAAGAGAAGGCATTAAGGATATTTTTTGGCGCCCTGAGGAGGAATAGGGTGCCGTCAGCTATCTTACTGTCAGGCGATGCAGGCATTGGGAAGAGGCTTGCGGCAATAAACTATGCCAAGGCCATCAATTGTGTACACCCCATTGATCTTGACTGTTGTGATAAATGCAATTCGTGTAAAAAAATAGACGCCGGGATACACCTTGATGTATCAATAATTATCCCTGAAAATGACGAGATCAGAATAGAGGTAATAAGGAGAATCGAAGAGTCCCTTTCTCTAAAGGCATCTGAAGGCAAAAAAAAGGTTATCATAATTGAGGGTGCAGAGGCGATGAATATTTATGCTGCTAATGCCTTTTTGAAGACTCTTGAAGAGCCTTCGCCAGACGACCTTATAATGCTTATATCATCTAATCCTGATATGCTTCTGGATACTATAAGGTCGAGATGTATAAATATCAGATTTTATCCCCTGCCTCTGGATAAATGTAGAGATGTGATCTCTAAGAATATCAAGGCAGAGGAGATGGACTTCATGCTTAATCTTTCGATGGGCCGACCAGGATTTGCGATGTCAGGGAATTTTAAAAAAGAGAGAGAATGGTTTATGGAACTACTTAATGACATGATTTATCAGGCCTTGAGGAAGTCAAAAAACAGGTGGGCAGATAAAGGTGAAATTAAATTATGGCTTGATATGGCATCTATTCTTTTGAGGGATATAGTTGTCTTTAAGATCACCTGTAAAGAGGATGCCATTTTATTAAACAGTAAGTTACGAGTAACTGATAACAGCTTAATTAATGATGATAAATCTAAAGGCTTGCCACTTGCTGCTCGCTGCTCGATGTCAGGAATACTATCTGCGCATCAAGAATTGCAACGAATCAGGGGTCTTCTTGATTTCAATCTCAATAAATCGATAACATGGAATTATGTATCTACTGTAATGAGGCAAGCGATTAAAGGGTCAAAGATGGAGGGTATAAATGCCTGATGTTGTTGGTATAAGATTTAAACCATGTGAAAAAATATATGACTTTGAAATTAACGGGATAGATGTTAAGGAAGGAGATACGGTGGTCGTAGAGTCTGAAGTTGGGCTGAACATGGCAACGATAGTGAAGGGAAAATACTTTGTCGAGCCGTCTGGGAGAGAGTTTAAAAAGGTTTTGAGAATTATCACAGACAGAGACATCAAGAAAAGTGAAGAAAACAAGGGCGTAGAAGAAAAGGCAAAAAAATACTGCTCTGAAAGGATAAAGACGCGTAAATTAAAAATGAAGCTTGTAGGTGTCGAGTCAACCCTTGACAGGAAAAAAATGATTTTCTATTTTACTGCAGATGGCAGGATAGACTTCAGAGAACTGGTAAGAGACCTTGCTGCAAAATTCAGGACCATGATAGAGATGAGGCAGATAGGAGATAGAGATGAAGCAAGGTTTGTTGGAGGCATCGGAATTTGTGGTAGGGAGTTGTGCTGCTGTACATTTCTGACATCCTTTGAATCTGTATCGATAAAAATGGTAAAGAGGCAGGAATTGTCCCTAAATGTGAACAAGCTCTCTGGAGTGTGCGGCAGGCTTAAGTGCTGCCTCAGATATGAATACGACAATAAGCTGGATAATGCTGTGTCCCCTATAATTCCCACAAGACAAAATGACGCGACTACAGAGATTATAGAGGATGCAGCAACTTTGGCGAAACCAGAAGGAACAAAAGAGGGCTCTTTGCCTAGATGTAATTCTGATTGTCGTCGGGCAGACAACAAGTCGCCATCAAGAAATGACGGCACAAAAATTACCCCCGATAGGAATAAAGATGGCGCAACAAAATATCATAAAAAGAGACGCAAAGGCCGCCCCAAAGGCAATAGGAGTCGCCCTAAGAAATGAGTGTCAGCAATGAAAAATTTTATGTGACTACGCCCATTTATTATGTAAACGACATTCCACATATTGGCCATGTATACACTACTGTTGCAGCAGATATTTTGGCAAAATACAACAGACTAAGAGGGAGAAGGGTCTTTTTTCTAACAGGGGTGGATGAACACGGGCAGAAGATTGAGAGGGCTGCAAGAGAGAAACGAAGAAGACCAAAGGAACATGCAGACATTATGGTCGACAATTTTAAGAACCTATGGAAGAGACTGAATATAAGCAATGACGCCTTTATAAGGACTACAGATGAGGAACACAAAAAGATAGTCCAAGAACTCCTCCAGAAGCTGCGAGATGCTGGCGAAATAGAGAAACGTACTTATAGCGGAATGTATTGCACCCCGTGTGAGAGGTTCTGGACAGGCAAGGATATTGTTAGAGGCAATTGCCCTGACTGCGGAGGAGATGTCGAATATATCGAGGAGGATAATTATTTTTTCCTCATGGCACAGTATCAAGCCGAGATCATAGAACATATCAAGAGGAGCAATTATATCCTGCCAGCAACGAGAAAGAATGAGGTGTTAGGTTTTCTTCAGAGCCAGCCCTTAGGTGATTTATGCATTTCACGCCCCAGAGAGAGACTCTCATGGGGGGTGCCCCTTCCATTCGACAAGGAGTATATAACATATGTCTGGTTTGATGCCCTTATTAATTACTACTCAGCCACGAAATACCTTATTAATTCGTCCTCCGGCAGAGATGAGATTAACTGGTGGCCCGCAGATTACCATATAATAGGCAAAGATATTCTTACTACGCATGCAGTTTACTGGTCAGCCATGCTCATGGCACTCTGTAAGGTCGAGGGGCAAAATTTCTCACTGCCTAAAAATATCTTTGCCCATGGTTGGTGGACAGTAGATGGCAGAAAAATGTCTAAGTCATTCGGAAATGTTGTCGATCCGAATAAAATAATTGATAATTACGGAACTGATGCACTGAGATATTTTCTTTTCAGGGAGGTCCCTTTTGGCAATGATGGAGACTTTTCAGAAGATTCGCTGACAAGAAGAATTAACACGGATCTCGCTAACGACCTTGGAAACCTGCTGAGCAGATTTCTTACAATGGCCGGCAAATATCTTGACGGAACAATAGAGAGGCCTGCTTCATATACATCCACTGCAAAAGAGTTGGCAACTCGATGTATCAGCGAATGGCAGGTTGTTCACGATGACTCTAACTGGTCTCAATTGCGTTTTAGCCTTATACTCGAGCATATATGGAATATGATTGCGGCATCCAATAACTACATCGCCCGCACCGAGCCATGGAAGATTGCCAAAGACGAAAAAGGACGACTAAGCGATGTGATGTTTGATTTATGGCAGGCCCTGAGGCTAATAGCCCTTTCGCTTTATCCATTCATGCCTGATACGGCAGAAAAGACATGGAGACAACTCGGCCTCAAATCGCTTACCGGGGAAATCTGGAATAGCAGCCTATCTTTATCCTGCCCTGGGACGCCAGCAAAAATGAAACCTGCAGAGATATTTGGATGGAACTGGCTGCCATCTTATAAAGTAAAGGTCTCTAAAGGGGAACATCTCTTTAATAGAATATCAATTGAAGAGTGACGAGTGATGAGTGAAAAGTGATGAGTGATGAGTGACGAGAGATGAGTGAAAAACCCTTTAAC
>JAJOKM010000151.1 GCA_021129835.1 Thermodesulfovibrionales bacterium
GTTATCAGTTCACGGTTAAAGAAAATATAAATGCTTCCAGCGATACCTAACTCATTGGAAAACCGTGAACCGTAAGCCGACAACCGTGAACGGTTACAATATATCTATGCTGTTTTCTTTAGCATATTCATTTATCCATTTAGAGTATATCTCATAATTAGCCTCATTATCGAAGATATTCTGGCGGTAATTACCACGCTGGGTTATGTGATGCGCTAATTCAGGTATGACTATACGCGCTTGCCTTGGCATGAGCTTGTTTTAACAAAGCAGGTTTTATCTGTCAATAAAAAAGGTGTCTGTCCCCTTTATACTTTACTTTACTTTACTTTGCATAACCACTTTCTAGCAGACCACCGGTATGTGTACCCCATTGCCAGCACGTTAACTACTCTATTATTGTAGCTGGTTCGGTTATTAGTATTGACAGGGTGAGGGATGTAAGCATAAGGATGATTGCGCCAACTACTGTGAGTTTTTGCAAGAAGGTCGCTGCGCCTCTGCCGCCAAACATAGTCTGGCTCGAACCACCAAATGCAGCGCCCATCTGCGCCCCCTTTGACCCACTCTGGAGCAAGACTATGAGGATCATCAAGAGACATACTAATACATGGACAATCGTTAAAATGGTCTCTAACATTACATTACCTCCGTAGGCATATCTTAGTCTTTTTGCCTTTCTCTGTATTTTACTATATCCGCAAATCTATTTACATCCAGGCTCGATCCACCAACAAGGGCACCATCGACATCTTTACAGTTCATGAGCGAATTTATGTTGTCAGGGGTTACACTTCCGCCATAAAGTATTCTTATCTCTCTTGCCCTATTACCATAAATAGAGGCAAGTTTTTCACGAATGTATCTGTGGGCATCCTGTGCCTGTTCTAATGTTGCGGTCTTTCCCGTGCCTATTGCCCAGATTGGCTCATAAGCAACCACAATGCCTTCAAGGGGTATATCTTTCAGCCCTTCGTCTATCTCGCTGCTTAAGACATCTTTTGTTTTGCCGGTCTCCCTTTCTTTGAGTGATTCGCCAATACAGAAGATGACATTAAGCCCATATCTTCTTGCTGTTTTTATCTTTTTATTTACCACTTCGTCTGTATCGCTAAAATACTGGCGCCTTTCGGAATGCCCAATTATAACAAAGGTGCAACCGGCATCAGTAAGCATGACCGGCGATATCGCGCCAGTGTACGCCCCCTCGTCTTTATAGAAGATGTCCTGCGCCGAGAGTTGAATATTGGCGGCACCTTTTATGATCGATGATGCTGCATGAAGTGATGTAAATGGCGGGGCAATTACAATATCGACATCTCTTACTCCATGGACGAGAGGAACAAATTCACTCAAAAAGGATTGAGCCTCCCCTATTGTCTTATTCATCTTCCAGTTTGCTGCTATGAATACCTTCCGCATAACTATTTTAAGTTAGCTTATATTGTCCTTTTGAGTCAAGAGCCATTTAAATTTTGCTGAATTAAAACCTCATGAAAATGTGGTATAATAAATAGGTGCATAGGTCTTTCCGTGATACATGGTTCGGACAACAAAAGAGATAAAGGTGTAGATTCCCTGAAGATGGAAGAGGCTACCAGACATATAAGCGGACATGCAGGCGAACTTATAGAGCAAAGACTTAAAAAGCTTGATGACCTGCGTAGTATTGGTATTGATCCGTATGGCGGACAATTCATTCCCAAATCAAGCGCTGCGGAACTTCATGAAGAATACCATGATATAGACAGAGAAGTCTTAGAGTCAGAGAGTGCAGTTAAATCTATAGCCGGTAGAATTGTGGCGATGCGGAGCTTTGGAAAGGCATCTTTTGCCCATATCCAGGATTCTACAGGCAGAATACAACTCTATTTCAGAAGGGATATCCTTAATGAGAAATTCAATCTGCTAAAGAAGCTTGATATTGGTGATATACTTGGCGTTGCTGGCAGGCTGTTCAGGACAAAGACGAATGAGCTTACCATAGAGGTTAGTGATCTTGCCTTTTTAAGCAAGTCCTTGAGGCCATTGCCCGAGAAATGGCACGGACTGAGAGATATCGAACTGAGATACAGGCAGCGATATATCGACCTTATCGCTAATCCTCAAACAAGAGATGTTTTTGCTAAAAGGAGCGCTATTGTCAAGTCTGTAAGGAGTTTTCTCGATACCAATGGATTTATAGAAGTAGAGACACCTATGATGCATTCGATTCCGGGTGGCGCTGCTGCACGACCATTCGAGACACACCATACGGCACTCGATATCGATCTGTATCTGAGAATTGCGCCTGAACTCTACCTCAAAAGACTCCTTGTTGGAGGCTATGAGAGGGTCTTCGAGCTGGGCAAAAATTTCAGAAATGAAGGCATATCAACCAGACACAATCCAGAGTTTACGATGCTTGAGTTCTATATGGCTTATAAGGATTATCACTACTTGATGTCATTTACGGAGGAGCTTTTTTGTTATGTTGCCAATGCGGTGCTTGGCACACTGGAGGTGCCATACGGCGATACCACGATAAACCTGGCGCCTCCATGGCCAAAGATCACAATGAGTGATGCAATGAAGCAGAAGGGCGTGCCTGATGATGTAATAGCGGACCACGGGCGTGCACAAAAGTGGGCAAGATCAAAGGAGATAGATATAGGAAAAGACAGCTCCCATGACAAGGTTTTGGATAAAATATTTGAGGAGTTTGTGGAGCCTGACTTGGTGCAGCCTACATTTATAATAGACTATCCGGTTGAACATTCTCCTCTTGCCAAAAGGAATCGCAATAACCCCGGGTTTGCGGATAGGTTCGAGTTGTTTATTGCCTCTATGGAGATAGCCAATGCCTTTTCTGAGTTAAATGACCCTATTGATCAGAGAGAGAGACTTCTGAAACAAGCAGAGGCAAAGGAGAGAGGAGACGAAGGCGCCCACTGGATGGACGAGGATTTTGTGAGGGCGCTTGAGTACGGCATGCCTCCTGCTGCAGGAGAAGGAATAGGTATAGACAGACTGGTAATGTTAATTACTAATTCCCAGTCTATAAGGGATGTAATATTATTTCCACAATTAAAATCAGATATAATAGCCAGGATAATAGATCGATGAACCTTCCTTATCAATTGTTTATTGCCCTTAGGCACCTTAAATCAAAAAAGAGCCATAGAGGCATCTCTTTTAATGCGGTGATGTCTGTATGTGGTGTTGCTATTGGTGTCATGGCGCTCCTTGTGGTCCTTTCTGTGATGGGTGGTTTCCGTGAAGTGCTGCAGGAAAAGATACTAGGTGTAAATTCCCATGTGATAATATTAAATTTCGAGGGCGAAATCGAGGATTACAGGGCAACAATGGAAAAGCTCAAAGATGACCCTAACATTATCTCTATGGCCCCGTTTGTCCAGGGGCAGGCAATGGTATCTTCAGGCGAGAGGTCACAAGGTGTCTTTATGAAGGGCATAAGGCCTCACTATGAGGTGAGGACAACAGATATTTTAAGGCATCTTAAGGAAGGACATATAGAAGATTTGATCGAAAGAGATGGTGTCTCGTGGATAATACTCGGCAGAGGGCTTTCATCTACGTTAGGGGCGTTTAAAGGTGACATCATTAATGTTATTTTTCCTCCCGGTGAAATCGGGCCATTAGGAATGATGCCAAAGGTAGGGCAGTTCAGGGTTGCCGCTATATCTGAGATGGGCATGTTTGAGTTTGATACAAATCTCGCACTTATCTGCATGGAGGCTGCTCAGAATTTCTTTGGATATGGCGACACCGTTTTTGGCATCAAATTGAGGCTTGACAATATTTACAAGGCATCTGAGGTGCGAGAGCGTATAAACATAGAACTCGGTTTTCCTTACTTTGCGAGAGACTGGATCGAGATGAACAGGAATTTATTTGCGGCGTTGGAATTGGAAAGATTTGTAATGTTTATTATACTAATGCTTATAGTGGCTGTTGCCTCTTTTAATATTGTAAGCACCTTAACAATGAATGTGATGGAAAAGCAGAAAGAGATTGCCATACTGAAGACCATGGGCGCAACAAATCAAGGGGTCATGACGATATTTATGCTTCAGGGATTGTTGATAGGAATCGTTGGCACAGCAATAGGTGTGGCAGGTGGTTATATTTTGGGGACCGTAATCTATACCTATGAGATTATAAGGCTGCCTGCCGATGTGTATCATTTGACTGCACTGCCTGCAAGAATGAAGCTCCTTGATTTTATCGTTGTCCCTGCGGTAGCCATTGCTATAAGTCTTCTTTCTACTTTATATCCTTCATATCATGCTTCAAAATTAAATCCTGTAAAATCATTGAGGTATGAATGATGCTTAGACTGATCAAAAAAATAACTTTCTTGATGGTAGCTTCGGCGATAGTATTTGTCGTTTTTGCCATGATGGGCGGTGGCGACGCATTCAGATGGATTGGAGAGGAAACGGGCGGAGTAATCCAAGAGGGTAGCGATTGGCTCAGTGAGGCTGCTGACGATCTCAAAGAAAAGACAGATGCGCTGAAGGAGACGATAGGTGAGTGGGTGCAAAGAGCGAAAGAATATATCGCCATGATTGCAGAGAAAGTCAGAGAGAAGATAGACAACTGATAGAGATGGCGAGGGAGTGGACTCAGCAGGAAAAAGAGAGAGGGGACAAATGAAGGAATTCATAAAGGCAATAAGTCTCAAAAAAACATTCTATACGCCTGCTGGAGAGATAAAGATCCTAAATGGAATAGATATAACTTTTAATGAAGGAGAAATGGTCAGCATTTGCGGCGTCTCAGGCGTTGGGAAGAGCACTTTCCTGCATACCATAGGGGCCCTTGATAAACCTACATCAGGAAAGGTCATTTATAAGATACAAGATACAAAATACAGAGCGAAGAACGGAGGAGAGGGTGTAAACCCGTTCTCCTTAGGCGATAGAGAGCTTGCGGTTTTCAGAAACAAGACGATAGGATTCATCTTTCAATTCCATTATCTCCTGCCTGAATTTAGCGCTATCGAAAATGTAATGATGCCAGGGCTTATATCAGGGAGAAAGGAGGCAAAAGCTGGACAGAAAGACCTATATGAGAGGGCAGGAAAATTTCTCGATGAAATGGGTATATATGCGCGAAGGGATCACAAGCCAGGGGAATTATCAGGCGGCGAACAGCAGAGGGTTGCCGTTGCGAGGGCATTGGTGCTCGAGCCGAAGGTCGTCCTCGCGGACGAACCGACAGGGAATCTGGATGCAGCAACGGGCAATAATCTTTTCGACCTCTTGATGGATATAAATCAGAGACGAGGTATAACCTTTATAATAGTAACGCATAATGAGTCTCTGTCGAGAAGATGCCACAGGGCACTCGAAATGATCGAAGGGAGATTGGTAAACAGGTTATGATACAAAGCAATTCTTTATCGGAGGGATATTATTAAACTGAGATTCCCCGATGGAGTAGAGGAAGAGAGAGGACTGTCAGGGCTGAAGGAATATATAGAATCATCAAAGGCCATTGCAATAAAAGTCGCTGGTGAATTGAAAGATATTGCATCTTTAGATACCTTAGATCAAGAATCTGTGGTGGAGCTCGTAACCTCTAACTCTAAAGACGGAAAAGAAATTTACAGGCACAGCACATCCCATATAATGGCTCACGCAGTAAAAGAGCTATTTCCATCTGTAAAACTCGCTATTGGCCCTGCAACTAATGATGGTTTCTATTATGACTTTGAAATGGAGACCCCTTTTGTCCCTCAGGATCTGGAGAAAATAGAGAAAAAGATGGAGGAAATTATCGAGAATAATAATCCATTTCTCTGTAAGACCCTTCCAAAGACAGAGGCAATAGAACTCTTTAGAGAGATGGGAGAAGAATACAAGGTAGAAATGATCCGGGAGATTACAGATAACTCTGTCTCTGTATATGAAGAGGGCGGATTTGTCGACCTCTGCCGAGGTCCTCATCTGCCGAAAACAGGCAGAGTTAAGGCGTTTAAGCTTTTGAGTATTGCTGGTGCATATTGGCGAGGCGATGAAAAAAACAGAATGCTCCAGAGGATTTATGGCACAGCATTCGATGACAAAAAAGATCTAAAGGCATATCTGAATTTTCTCGAAGAGGTCAAAAAGAGGGATCACAGAAGACTAGGCAGGGAACTCGACCTCTTTAGTGTCACCGATGATATTGGCTCGGGGCTTATCCTGTGGCATCCTAATGGAGCGGTCATCAGAAGCGCTATAGAAGACTTCTGGAAAAACGAACACTTAAAGGCGGATTACAAGATACTCTATACACCACATATAGCAAAGCTTAGCCTCTGGCAGAGGAGTGGCCACTGGGATTTTTACAGGGAAAACATGTATTCTCCGATGGATATAGATGAAGTCTCGTATGAGTTAAGGCCGATGAACTGTCCTTTTCATATAGCGGTTTATAAAAGTACCGGGAGAAGTTACAGGGAACTGCCTATCAGATATGCGGAACTCGGCACTGTTTATAGATACGAAAGGTCTGGTGTCCTTCATGGTCTCTTGAGAGTCAGGGGATTTACACAAGACGATGCACATATATTTTGCAGCATAGATCAGATAGAGACTGAGATATTAAATATCCTTGATTTCACGTTATTTATCCTCAGGACATTTGGTTTTGATTCCTATGATGTTTACTTGTCCACACGCCCAGAAAGGTATGTGGGGACACCGGAGAGCTGGGAAAAGGCAACCGCTGCACTTAAGAATGCACTCCAAATGAAGGAGTTGTCATATGAGATAGAGACAGGCGAAGGTGTCTTCTACGGCCCGAAGATAGACATAAAGATAAAGGATTCATTGAATAGATCATGGCAATGCAGTACCATACAGGTTGATTTCAATAATCCCGAAAGATTTGATATGGCATACAGGGGAAGTGATGGCAAAGATCACAGACCTGTAATGATTCACAGGGCACTTCTGGGGTCGTTAGAGAGGTTTTTGGGGATCCTTGTTGAGCATCACGCAGGTATATTTCCATTGTGGCTCTCACCTGTTCAGGTATCGGTGTTAACAATAGCAGCAAGACACGGTGACTATGCGGCAGAAGTTTATAAAATTCTGAAGAGGTCTGGTGTAAGAGTCGAGGCAAATCTCGAAAATGAAAAGATAGGGTATAAGATAAGAGAGGCTACCGTGAGAAAAATACCATATCTTGTTATAATAGGCGACAAAGAGGTTTCAGAAGGAAAGGTGACAGTCAGAAAGAGAGACGGTGAAAACATCGGGCCATTTACAATATATGATTTTATGGATGTAATGAAAAAAGAAGGAAGGAGTAGCTATGAGTTATGAAGGACCTTCTTGCAAAGGTTCGTGCGTTTCCGTCTTAAACCATGTAATGAGACTTGAGATTTAAAGTCTCAGGTCTTCTGTATAATCATATATAAATTATACCACGGAGGTGATAACATAGTTAGGAAAATTAGAGCTATCGCAAGCAAGGGCGTTAAGGGTGCCAGAGTTAACGAAGGCATAAGGGCAAAAGAGGTGAGACTTATTGATGAAGAAGGGAAGCAGGTTGGAGTTGTTACCACCCAGGAGGCATTATGGCTGGCAAAAGATAGAGGTTATGACCTTGTCGAGGTTGCACCTGATGCTAAGCCGCCTGTCTGCAGGGTGCTAGATTATGGTAAATACAGATACCAGATGAGCAAAAAGCATACGGCAAAGAAGACGACTGCCCTCAAAGAGGTAAAGGTGCGGCCTAAAATAACAGATCACGATCTGCAGCTCAAGGTAAAAAACATTAAAAAATTTCTGGATAACGGAGACAAGGCAAAGGTTAGCATGTTTTTCAAAGGGCGTGAAATCGTCAAACCAGAAATAGGAATGAAGGTGTTTGAGAGAATAACAGGGCTGCTTGACGAAGGAGTCAATATAGAACATAAGCCTAAGTTAGAAGGCAGGAGTATTATAATGGTAATAGCGCCGTTGAGCAGGAAAAATTAGTGCAATGACCCTATTATTCAGACGCAAAGTACTTCTGGAGCTAGTGGAGTTTGAGAATTCTCAGAACTTAGTTCCACGAATACTTACCTCCGATATCTGGCCGGCTGTACAGCAGCACGGCGACCTTTGATCACCTGTTTATCTAAGCTATTTATTACGCAGTCAGCCAAATCTTCTGACACTTCTACAAATGAAAATTTGTCATAAATATCAATATTACCGATTGAAGTGCCCTCAATCCCGGCTTCAGCAGCAATTATTTTCTTCAACTCCGGCGGAGATATTTCTTCTTGCCGCCCAACGGTGAAAAATAACCTTGTCATACCTTGCTTAGCTCCGGTTGATCCAAATTTAGTGCTTTTTGCCGGCTCTTCTGCTTCATCTAAGCCCAGCGAAAGTTTTAATGCTGCTGCTGCCACATCCATTTCAGTGTATTCTTTAGATATCTTCTTTAATATATCATGATACACACCTAATTCCCCACTATCAATAGTTTGCCTCAAGCGGTCTATAACTCCCATCTGCCAGTGTTCATTCAAATCTGCTACCGATGGTAATTTCATTCGCTTCAATTTAGTATGAGTTAATCTTTCAATAGTTCTCAATTGACGATAATCTTTCGGAGTAATAAGCGTAATAGCCACGCCCTCCCTTCCTGCCCTGCCGGTGCGTCCGATGCGATTTACATAAAACTCCGGATCTTGAGGAATGTCAAAATTTACTACATGAGAAACATTTTCTACATCTAACCCGCGGGCAGCTACATCAGTAGCCACTAACAACTCTAAACCCTGTTTTTTGAATTTGCGCATCACTGACTCACGCAGGTACTGTGTCATATCACCATGTAATCCCTCGGCACTAAAGCCCCTGGCCTTTAACCTTACCACTACCTGATCTACACCCCGCTTAGTACGACAAAAAATAATAGCCTGTTTGATATCTATGCTATCCAACAAGCGACACAATACGTCCATTTTACCTGCATCACCGGCCTCGTAATAAACCTGCTCAATTTTTGGCGCTGTGAGGCTTTGCCGGCTGAGAGTAATGCTCTCAGGATTTTTCATATACCGGCGCGATAGTTTTTCAATATCCTCCGTCATGGTGGCAGAAAACATTAATGTCTGCCTATCTGGCGGAGTAGCTTCCAAAATAGCAGTTATATCATCAATAAAGCCCATATCCAACATTTCATCAGCCTCATCTAAAACTACCATTTGTACGCTTTTCAGCTTCAAAGTGCCACGTCGCAGATGATCAAGTAATCGCCCCGGTGTTCCGATGACTACCTGTACACCCCTCTGTAAGATTCGGGTCTGCCGGTCAATTGATTGCCCGCCATAAACAGGTAAGGTTTCTACTTTTAGCAAACGACCGATTTTGGAAATCTCTTCAGCTACTTGAATGGCTAATTCCCGTGTGGGGGTAATTATCAAAGCCTGTATTTGCATTTTTTTGGGTACCAGATTATTCAGGATTGGAATGCCAAAAGCTGCTGTTTTACCGGTGCCTGTTTGAGCCTGCCCCAGCACATCCTTGCCCTCCAGTATTAAAGGTATTGCCTTAACTTGAATGGGCGTCGGTTCTTCAAAACCCATATCTACCAATGCTTGGTGTACGCGACGGTTTATCAATAAACTGCCAAACTGCGATGTTGATTTGTCTTTATTCATTTTTTCTTCGCTCCCCTTATCTTTATCAATTGGTAACTACTCAGCGGACATAATCCATTGAACAACAAAAAACAAAAAAACCACTACCTTATGAAAATACAAAACGGAGAAAAAAAGCAACAAAATAAAGGTAATGGCAGCAGTTCTGGCGGAAGGCATAGGTATGGGCGCATATCGCAAAAACAGCGTAAGGAGGCTTCTTGAGTGCAGGCAACCTCAGAGAATAGTTATTAGAGATTCTTAATGGAACTTACATCCCGGTATCTGTTGACATAGGAGACCACTGTCTGATATATACGGTTCACGGTTTACGGTTGAAGAAACTGAAAACCGTAAACTGGAACCCGTCTTTTAAGAGTCGTTTGCCATACCTAAAAAACATCGAGGAGTTTGATTTTTCTTATCAACCAGGATTGAAAGAAAGGGAGGTGATAAGACTAAACAGTCTGAAATT
>JAJOKM010000042.1 GCA_021129835.1 Thermodesulfovibrionales bacterium
CAGCATCAAGGGAGGGGAAAATACCTACTTAAAATAGGAAAGAACCAAAGAAGTTGCCCACATAGAATAGCGAGGAACCACAAAGGAGAAGTGGGATTGCTTGACACTCATATAGCTAATGACTACAACGGTTGCAGCATAGTGCCTGAGGCGAAGTTGCCGTAAATAACTATTAGGGAAAACAATCCTACTGCTATTGTGTACATTGCTGCCGGGATAAAGTTGCGGCGTATGATTATGCCCTCTGCTTTTGCTAACCCAACAGTGGCGCAGGCAGCAACGACATTATGGATACATAACATATTACCCACTGCTCCGCCAACATTCTGCATTGCCAGGATTACTGTGCCGCAAATACCGAGATGGTAGGCTACTTCATACTGGAAAGAGGAAAATAAGATGTTGGATACCGTGTTAGAACCTGACACGAAGGTCCCAAGAGCGCCAACAAAAGGAGATACGAATGGCCATGCCCCGCCTACAATCTGGGCGGTAGCGGTAGACATAGTGATCATCATGCCATCGATATTTTTCAGATTAACATCAGACTGCACCATTACTTGCACCATTGCTACCGCAAACAACAAAGCAATAGTTGCCCCAGCCAGTTGCTTAAATGTGACTACCCATGCCTCTTTAACCTTTGTGATGGGCATTTTATGGATAAAGATTATGGCAATTGCTACCAGCATAAAAGGTATAGTCCCTGGTAGATACAGAAAGGGTAGGCTATAGTCAATGCCAGAGCCCATAATATCAACCCACCGTATTGTCTGCGCTAATAAGATATCCTTTAGTCCAAACGCCGGAATACGCGTGATGACCAGAATCAGGGCGATTAAGAAGTAGGGGAACCATGCCAGCCACAGCGGCATGCTGCTTGCTTCGCTCTTTGCTAACTCCATATCCTTCCAATTGCTCTCCCAACGTTCCTCTGGAGGAAAGTCCCATGGGTCCATAGGCACCAGAAAGCCGCTTTTTGCTGCCAATACTACGATGGGCAGGCCAACTAGTGCGCCGATTATAGAAGGAAATTCAGGGCCCAAGAATATGGAGGTTAGAAGGAATGGCATGGTGAAGGCAAGGCCAGAGAAAATAGCGAAGGGGACTGCGGCCAGCCCGTATTTGATCCCTTTTTTTTCGTCCGGGCCGAAAAAGGATGTCAACATGCATATTGCCACCAAAGGGACAAATATTCCTACAATTGCATGAGGTATCGCACTCCAAATCCCTACTGTATGTAAAAACGGCAGCCATGCATCTACTCCAATCTGTGGCACGATAGTATCCTTCATTGCAGCGGCAATACCTCCAATAACTGGTGTGCCGGCTGCGCCAAAGCTGACCGCCGTGGAGTTTAGTACCAGCGCAATCATGGCTGCTGCCAGAGGCGGAAAACCTAAACCCACTAACAGTGGGCCAGCCACCGCAGCGGGAGTTCCAAAGCCCGCCGCACCTTCAATAAAAGAACCGAACATCCAGCCAATAATAATTGTCTGTATACGTCTGTCAGGGGAGATCCCATGAAAACCGCGGTTAATGGCATCCATTGCCCCGCTTTTTTTCAGGGTGTTCAAAATTAAAATAGCGCCAAATATAATAATCAAGATATTAAAGGCTGATAGAAATCCAAAAACAGTGGAGGCTGCAATATGTATAGGTTCTACACGCCATACAAAGTAGCCGATGATTAATGCAACAACCCACGCACATGGCATCACATTTCTGGCAGGCCAGGAAAAGACAGTCATCATCACGATCGCAAGCAGGATCGGCAGAAAGGCAATCAAGGCCATAATATAAAGAATATCCATAACTAATTATCCTCAGCTGTTTTTATGTAACTATCCAGGTTCACAGTTCACGGTTGTCGGCTTTGCGCTCTTCATCCTGGATCCTTTTTCTCCGCTCTTTAACCGTGAACCGTTAACCCCGGAACCTTGAACCTGAGTAGTTTTTATTTGGGTCTTAAAATACCTGCCAATTCGCTCATCTTATTTATTGTAAAATCAGCGCCCTTTAGCGAATTCAATGATCGATACCCATAAGTCACCGCTATCGTCTTAATGTCTGCTGCCTTTCCTGCTTCGATATCAAAACTACTGTCACCAATAATCACGGTTTTATCTGGACTGGCATTCATCCTTGAAAGGGCATAGAAAATTGGGACAGGTGACGGTTTCCTCTCCTTAGTTGTGTCACTCCCAACGACCAAATCAAAATACTTTAGCAGTCCGAGTCCATCTAATGTCTTCCTGGCGAGTGCCTCTCTCTTATTCGATAAGACAGCCTTTTTATGTCCTTTCAACTCCTCCAGTGTCTCTCTGACATATGGATAGACAGTAGTATTGTCAATTAGGTGAGCAGAGTAATGTTCAATAAATCTATTAATTAAGGCATCCCTATTTATATTGACATTAACGCCCTCCCTTTCGACTATCTTCTCTATAAGCCTTGTAATGCCTTCTCCAACAAGGTTTATCGTCTCTTCAACAGTAACAGGCTGAATTCCATGCGGCTCAATGGCATAGTTTATGGCATTGGCTATATCAACACTGGAGTCTATAAGTGTGCCGTCAAGGTCAAAGATCAGTAGTTCAATGGGCATTTGTATAATGTTAATGGAAGAGGCCCAAAAAGCTCAAGCCGGACAAAGATTATCTGGCTCTTTGTCATTTCATAAAGCAATTTCTACAAGCCGCAATCTTAGAGGAAAAATTGCAATATCTCAGAAGGCATCTCAATTAAAAAATAGGCAAGTAATGAAAGTCAGCCCGACAGAGCTAAGCTCGAAGTTGCTATAATGTAAAAGTTTTGTTATACTTTTAAAATGGCATTGAGCGAATAAGAATCGCTTAATTCAGGATAGGTGATATTCACCATCCATAGAAAAAACCAAAAAACAATTACGGAGGTGTAACAATGGCATTTTTAGAGAATGGATTGTCGTTGAAAGGAGGGCTGGTGCCGAATATTGCAATTGGGATCGGGGCAGCAATTTTTATCACTATTCTAGCCCCTTCTGTTGCAAGCGCTTTGAGGCCAGTGGCGAAAGCTGCCATCAAAGGAGGCATGACTTTGTTTGAGAAAGGGCGGGAAACATTCGCTGAGGTTGAAGAGATAATAGAGGACATTGTGGCCGAGGCAAAGGCAGAGCTCTCTGCGAAACAGGATGTTGTTATGCCGGAGACAGCAGAAACAACAGTAAAGGGAGAGACAGGAGGATAATGACCGCTGATGCCTTTATAGTTCATCTGACTCCAAGAAGGGTAAGGGTGAAGATACCGTCAAAAAAGGGGGATGTCTCGTTCTGGGAGAGCGTAAAGAAACAATTCTCTGACTATCATGGTATTACGACCATTGAAGTTAATCCTGTGACGGGGAGCGCCCTTTTCACCCATACGGAGGATATAGGGATGATTGGTAAATATGCGCAAGCCAATAATCTCTTCAGATTTAAAGATTTAAAGCAAGATTTAACTAATGAGGCAACTACTTTGCGCCAGAGAATATCAAAGACCTTTGAAGCCACGAACAACCATGTAAAACGACTCACAGGAGGCAACTTAGATGTCCCGGTGACAATGTTCTTGATTCTTATAGGTGTTGGCATATATCAAATCAGCAGGGGGAACATTATGATTCCAGCATGGTATACCGCATTCTGGTATGCATTAGGTATGTTTTCCAATCTGAAGCCTGATGGGGACTGAGGCGGGTGGTCACAAAAGTTGTTAATTCTATCGTAACTATTCAGGTTGTTAAGTTCACGGTTCAAGGTTCACGGTTGTCTGCTTTGCGCGCTTCATCCTGACTCCTTTTTCATCGCTCTTTAACTGTGAACCCCGGAACTTTGAACCTGAGCAGTTACAAAACGGAGAGGTAAGATGTCAAGCGAAGAAGCAGAGAAAGGCGGCAAAGAAGTAGGTGAAGACTTAGGAAGGGCAGGGTCATCAATTCCGGAAAAAACGACAGAGGCTCCAGAAGTCACCACAAGAACGGAGAGAAAAAAGGGGATGGCCGAATAAAATAGCGAGTGTTATCTCTCGATTCAATTTATATTTATAGTGATTCGACTTAATTTATAATGATTCGACCAGTGCATACTGCTGTAAAGGGGCGTGCTAGGTATAAAGTTGAGGGGCTTTATCGCTCTGAATCTTTAAAAAGACATATAGAGACAGGACTTTTGGAGAGAGGAGATATAAGATATGTCTCCGCAAATATACTGACCAGTAACATTCTTGTATTATTCAATACCGTTAATAGTCACAATACAATAACTTCCGCTATCGAGGCGTCTGTTCTGGAATATAAAAAGCAGATACCTTTTGCTTTTTCACCCAAAACCAATGACAGCAATGGCAGTGGTATAACTGCACGATTTAACTCACTTTCTGAAAGCAGAGAAGACAGACCAGCAGTCTCTATAGGATCCAGAAATAAAACCCTGAGCAAAAGAAGATTGAGAAGACCCATCATGCAGGCTGAAGGCCAAAGGGTCGAGCAATGGCATCTCATGAATGCAGACAAGGTTCTCGATCTAATGGAAACATCAAAAGATGCCGGATTAAGCGCTGAGTCTGTAAAGAAGAGACTTAAAAAGTATGGTTCTAATGTCTTGCCCGAATCTGTTCCTCGCTCTGGACTGGGCATGTTTATAAGGCAGTTCAAGTCCCTTCCTGTTGTCCTTTTAAGTATAGCTGCTGGCATTTCGATCATCACTGGAGGCATAGCAGATGCCATTGTGATCATGAGTGTCGTCGGTATAAATGCAGCAATCGGTTATACAACAGAGAGTCAATCTGAAAGGACCATTCATTCATTGAAAGGCCTCATCAGACCAACTGCCATTGTGGTAAGGGATGGAGAACAAAAGGAAATAATCGCAGAGGATGTTGTTCCGGGGGATATGCTGCTTCTCAGTAAAGGGAGTTATGTGTCAGCAGATGCGAGGGTAGTAGAAACAAATTACTTGAGTGTAGATGAATCGGCCCTTACTGGCGAAAGCATGCCCGTGGTTAAGTCTATAACACCTTCTACTCAAAATAATATTCTCCTTGCTGACAGGACAAATATGGTTTACATGGGCACCCTTGTCACAGGTGGACATGGTATTGCGGTAGTTATCGCTACAGGGGTCTTTACAGAAATAGGAAAAATTCAAGCCCTTGTTAAAGAAGTAAGGCCTCCTGAAACCCCTATGGGACGGCAGTTGGACAAAATGGGAAGTCAAATGGTATTGATAAGCAGCGCTGCATGTGGAATTGTGTTTATTATAGGCCTTTTACGAGGATATGGTCTCCTTCAAATACTCAAGGTATCGATATCACTTGCAGTTGCTGCTGTACCTGCAGGACTTCCGACTGTAGCCACTACAACTCTTGCTACTGGTATAAGGGCGATGCGTAAGCACAATGTCATAATACGACAACTTGATGCCGTAGAAACCCTCGGTTCTGTCCAGACTCTATGCCTTGACAAGACAGGAACCATAACACTAAATAAGATGTCTGTCGTGGAAATATACACGAACATGCAGCGAATAAAGGTGTATGATGGAAAGTTTATTTTAGGAGAGGAATCTATCAACCCATATTCCCATGATGACCTGATGAAGCTTTTACATGTATCTATTTTATGCAACGAAAGCGAGGTGAGCAGGAAAGGGGAAGAGTATGTCGTTAGTGGTTCTCCCACAGAAAACGCACTAATTTATGCATCTATAATCGCTGGAATCAACGTCGGAATAATCAGAAATAAATTTAGACTCTTGGAGATATACCACCGTTCTGAAACTCGTAATTTTATGATAACGACACATGGGCTTAGCGATGGCATTAATAATCATATGCCTAAAATTATTGCTGTAAAAGGGCGCCCAGATGAGGTTTTGTCATTATGCAGTTTTCATATGAGGGGGGGCAAAAAGATTCTGCTTACAGAAGAAGAGCGATTTACTATAGAGGCAGAAAACGAGCGAATGGCAGGTGATGGCTTACGTGTACTTGGGACGGCTTATCTCTTCATAGACGGGGAGAATGGAAGAGGCATTAATGAGCAGGAAGTCCTTGACTTGCAGGCATTTCCCTTTGACTACCAAAATCTGATATGGATCGGGCTTATTGGCATGACAGACCCCATAAGGGCTGGTGTAAAAGGGGCGGCAGGCGTATTTCATCAGGCAGGGATAGAGACCGTTATGATAACTGGAGATCAGAGTCCAACAGCTTACGCTATAGGAAAGGAATTAAACCTAAGTAAGGGGGAGCAAATACAGATCCTTGATTCTGCTCATCTGGCAAATATAGATTCCGATGTGATGGAGGCATTAAGCGGCAAGGTGCATGTCTTTGCTCGTGTCAGTCCTGCGCATAAGCTCAAAATAGTTCAATCGATTCAGGCAACAGGACGAGTTGTTGCTATGACGGGAGATGGGATAAATGATGGTCCTGCGATGAAAGCTGCTGATATAGGTATTGCCATGGGACATACAGGAACGGATGTTGCTCGTGAGGTTTCGGATGTAATCCTTGAAGATGATAACATTGAGACTATGACCTTAGCGGTAAGTCATGGGAGGACAATCTATAATAATATAAGAAAATCTGTCCATTACCTGCTTACTACAAACTTGAGCGAGATAGTGGTTATGTCTACATCTATTGCAGGTGGTCTGGGCCAGCCTCTTACCGCGATGCAGTTATTATGGATTAACCTATTAACAGATATAGCTCCTGGATTGGCCCTTGCCCTTGAATCTCCGGAGCCTGATGTTTTGAGCCAGCCCCCGAGGAGTCCGGATGAACCAATTGTAAGGAGATCTGACATTGGCAGAATAGCACGTGAAGGAACAGTATTGTCTGCCAGTGCGATGGGGGCATATGGATATGGAATTATGAGGTATGGCATGGGACAAAGGGCAGGCACAATGGCTTTTATGAGTCTTACACTGGGACAAATTCTTTATGCCATAAGTTGTCGTTCTGAAAAACATAGCATCTTCAGCAAAGACAGATTGCCACCCAATAGATATCTTGACGGCGCTATCTCAGGTGCTTTATTGTTACAAATTTTGCCCATAATGATTCCGGGACTGAGAGGCTTTTTGGGAATTATGCCTATTGGTTTAATCGACAGCATTATTGTAGGGGGAAGCGCTTTGCTGCCTTTGGTGATAAATGAGGGTATCAAAGAAGGCAAAGTTAAGGCTGCTCGTAGGTAAATATATAAGGATAGTTATCAGTTGCCAGTTATCAGTTAACGTAAACCGTGAACTTTGAATCTGATAACCTGAGTAGTTACTGTTTTCAGCACACAAAAGGGCATGAAAATGTCATTGCGAGCCCGAAGGGCGTGGCAATCCCGCTGAGATTGCTTCACTCCGTTCGCAATGACAAGTGAAGAACAATAACAAAAAAGGTATTTACAGATGAAAAAAGACTTTGTGTTTACATCAGAATCGGTAACAGAAGGACATCCTGATAAGCTTTGTGATCAAATAAGCGATGCTATTGTAGATCATTTTCTCCAGAAAGATCCGTTTTCGAGGATTATTGCAGAATGTGCCGTATCTACAGCCGTCGTATTCCTGGCAGCAAGATTTGCATCTAATGCCAACATAGATTTTTCGAGTATAGCCAGGAAGGTTATAAACCAGGTAGGCTATAATGAGGATGCTTTTAACAGCAAGACATGCAGTATTTTGACAAGCCTCCAAGAACTGCCTGAAGAAGAGCATGTCTGTTTTGACGAAAGGGAACTGACCGATGAGGAGATAGAGAGGATCCCTGCAAAGAACCACGTCACAGTCTTTGGCTTTGCGTGCAGGCAGACTCCTGCATTTATGCCGCTTCCTATATGGCTTGCACACAAATTGGCGAGGAGACTTACCTCTGTAAGACATCAGCGGATACTCCCATATCTTGCCCCTGATGGCGGAACACAGGTAGGGGTAGAATACAGAGATCGCAGGCCATACAGGATTCACGGCATCACAGTAATTGTGAGTCAAAATAATCCACCAGCATCAGGGGGGCCTTATTTAAAGAGGCTGCAGGATGATATTAGAGAAACTGTTATCGATGTCGTCTTTCAGGATGAAGAAGTTAAACCAGATGAAGGGACGAGGATATTTATAAACTCAGAAGGACTATTTATAACTGGCGGCCCCTCAGTGCATGCGGGCTTGACAGGGCGAAAGAATGCAATAGATACCTACGGTGGATATGCACGACATAGCGGAGCAGCCCTTAGCGGAAAAGATCCATCGCGAATAGATAGGGTTGGCGCTTATATTGCACGCTATGCTGCAAAGAATGTGGTGGCAGCAGGCATTGCTGATGAGTGCGAGGTTCAACTCAGTTACTCTATAGGTCTTTCAAGGCCTGCAAGCGTCCAGATAGAGACATTTGGTACAGGCAAGATTACTGATGAAAAGATCGCTATGCTCATAGAGAAACATTTTGACCTGCGTCTCGCAGGAATTATAAAACAGTTTAATTTGAGGTATCTACCCTCCATTATTAAGGGGGGCTTCTATAGAAAACTTGCCTCCTATGGCCACGTTGGAAGGATGGATATTGGACTCCCGTGGGGATTAACTGATAAGGCCTACCTACTGGCCGAGGAGAAGTAATATCTAAATAACTGGTCGGGGCGAGCCGATTCGAACGGCCGACCTCTCGCACCCCAAGCGAGTGCGCTAACCAGACTGCGCTACGCCCCGAAATGTTATATGTCAACTCCCGAATTGCCTCATCAAAAATCCACATAAAATTATATCATTGTCTCATATAAAAATCCACACAGAAATCAGGATGTCTGATTACACAGATTCCTCCCGTTAAAAGTATTCATTTCTAACGGGGTAAAAAGGCAGATTACACAGATTTCTGAAAAACCCAGAATATCTCTGATTTAAGCGGATGTTCCAAAAGCGCGAATAATGCTAATATATAGATCGCAGGAGTTGAACAGGAAAAAATCAAAAATTCTGGTTCTTCTCCAGATTTAGTAGAGATTAGGTAGTGTAGGGCTTTATGCACGATGACCTGAGAGGTGTCTTTTGTTTCGCTTGGGGGTAAGAAATTGACCCAAAAAGGTTCTTGGGAATTGCCCGCGGCTAAGTTCCATTTCCTATTAAAAACCCGGGAGAAGTTCACCCTTCCTTCTTATAAGGGCTCTACCTTAAGAGGTGGATTTGGGGTAGTTTTTCGCATAATCTGCTGTGTGAATAGAAAGGCAGGCCATTGCTATACTTGCACTCTCAGCGAAAAGTGTGCCTATGCCTATATCTTTGAGACATCACCTGCCAAATCTTCTGAAAAACTAAAAAATCTAAGAGAGATACCGCGCCCTTTTGTTATTGAGCCTCCTCCGGAAACAAAGATGGTTTATAATCAAGGCGAAACCTTGCAATTTAATCTTATCCTCATAGGTAAGGCTATTGACTATCTGCCCTATTTTATCTTTACCTTTAAGGAATTAGGAAAAAAAGGCATCGGGAGAGATAGGGGGAGATATGCATTAGAACAGGTAGATAATTTTTCCCGGGAGAAGGTTTACGATGGCCGGGATGACACTATAAAAAATATTGACTCGGTCATCGCCTTGAGAAAGAACTTGGATGACTATACGGATAACGGCCATTTATCATTATCTTTCCTTACTCCCACTCGCATAAAATTCAGAAAAGACCTTGTAGTTAAACCAGAATTCCATGTTATTCTAAGGTCATTACTGCACCGGATGTCGGCTTTATCTTATTTTCATTGTGGCCGGGAATTAGAAGTCGATTACAAGGCATTAATCCTTGCGGCAGAAAGAATAAAAACAAAAGACTCCCATCTGAAATGGACTGACTGGGAACGCTATTCCTTACGGCAGGATACCAGAATGAAATTGGGCGGCTTTGTCGGAAAGATAACCTATGCGGGGGACTTCAAGCAATTCCTGCCCCTGTTACTCATGGGTCAATATACCCATATCGGCAAAAATTGCACCTTTGGTTTAGGGAAATATAAGATTGTAAGGGAAC
>JAJOKM010000105.1 GCA_021129835.1 Thermodesulfovibrionales bacterium
TCAGGTTCACGGTTATAAAGGATAGTTATCAGTTATCAGTTATCAGTTATCAGTTGCCAGTTATCAGTTATCAGTTATCAGTTATCAGTTGCCAGTTATCAGTTAACGTAAACCGTAAACTGTGAACCGTGAACTTTAAATCTGATAACCGGAGTAATTACGATAGAAGGGCTATGGCAACGCAGTTAAGAGAGAGGTTAAATTTTGGTAAGGTGCCTTCTGTGCTGGAAGTTCCTTACCTTATAGAATTTCAAAAAAGATCGTTTAACAGATTTTTACAGAAGGATATCCCTGGTGATAAAAGAAGTAATGAAGGATTACAGGCTGCTTTCAGTAGTGTTTTTCCTATAGTAAATTACAATGAGACTGCCTCCATAGAATTTATTTCATATAAACTTGGTGAACCAAAGACAACACCCAAGGAGTGCCTTTTCAAAGGCGTAACCTATACTTCACCGCTTAGAATAAAAGTGAGACTCAATTTGTGGGGTAAAGGCGAAAGAGAAAAGGAAGCACTGGTAGAGTCAAGAGAACAGGAAATCTATGTCGGTGAAATGCCTATTATGACAGAAACAGGCAGTTTCATTATAAATGGCGTTGAGAGAGTAATAGTAAGCCAGTTGCACCGTTCACCGGGGGTTTATTTTGCCTCTGATAAAGGGAAAATACATGTAAGTGGGAGGCTTTTATACACAGCCAGGGTGATTCCAGCAAGAGGTTCATGGCTGGACTTCGAATTCGATTCAAAGGATATCCTTTATGTCAGGATTGACAAACGCAAAAAACTACCTGCAACCATTCTTTTGAAAGCCATTGGTTATTCCGATGAAGATCTCCTTAAGACCTTTTACCCTGTTGAAGAAATAAGAATAAAGGACAAAGAGCATTATACCAGACTTGTAAGCGATGTGCTTAGCGGCACCAAGGCAACGCATAATATAGTCTCTTCATCCGGAGAAATTATCGTCAAGGGAGGCAATAAAATAACAAAGGCCTCCCTCAGAAAGATGGAGGCTGCCGGCATAAAAGAGATATCAATATCGAGGAGTGAAATCATTGGCAGGGTAACCCTTAACGACATTGTAGATCCGGCAACTGGAGAGATAATCCTTGATAGGAACAAGGAGATTACAGACGAAGTATTTTATAAGACGCTTTCACTCGATGTAGATACCTTACAGCTACTATTTATTGATAACGTTAATTATCTGCCGTCTCTTAGAGAAACCCTTCTAACGGATAAGGTCGCTACTCGGGAAGATGCCTTAAAAGAGATTTACAAAAGACTCAGGCCTGGCGAGCCAGCAACTGTTCATGCTTCGCAGAAACTTTTCGAAGGACTATTTTTTGACTCTAAGAGGTATGATCTTTCCCCAGTCGGAAGATTAAAGATTAACGAGAAACTCGGAATTGATACCCCCATAGATGTCAGGGTTTTAACAGATAAAGACATCGTGGAGATTGTGAAATATCTCTTAGGCTTGAGGATAGGAAAAGGCAAGGCGGAGGATATCGACCATCTCGGAAATAGAAGGATAAGGGGAACAGGAGAATTGCTCGAAAATCAGTTAAGGATTGGGCTTATGCGTATGGAAAGGGCAACAAGAGAAAAAATGACACTTTCAGAAATTGAGACGGCAATGCCACAGGATATTATCAATACAACGCCAGTAATGGCTTCTATCAAGGAATTTTTTGGCTCAAGCCAATTGAGTCAGTTTATGGATCAGACAAATCCTTTAGCAGAAATAACACATAAAAGGAGGTTGTCTTCCCTCGGCCCTGGTGGACTTACGAGGGAAAGGTCCGGTTTTGAGGTTAGAGATGTTCATCCAACCCATTACGGAAGGATATGTCCTGTTGAAACACCCGAGGGACAGAATATCGGGCTTATCACATCGCTGGCATCTTATGCAAAGGTCAACGATTTTGGATTTATAGAGTCTCCGTACAAAAAAATAGTCAATTGCTGCGTTACACCCGAAATAGAGTATCTATCTGCCATAGAAGGAGAAAGGGTCGTTATCGCAGAAGCTACATCCCCTACAGATGAAAAAGGGAACCTTACAGGCAAGGCTGTTTCAGTAAGGGTTGGCGGGGATTTCCAGATAGTTCCGCCTGAAAAAGTACAATATATGGATGTTTCACCCAAGCAGATAGTTGGTGTGTCTGCATCTCTGATACCATTTCTCGAAAATAACGATGCCAACAGGGCACTGATGGGATCCAATATGCAGAGGCAGGCGGTCCCTTTGTTGAAACCAGAAGAACCTGTCGTAGGAACAGGCATGGAGGATGTTGCGGCAAGAGATTCTGGATGGCTTATTATGGCGAAGAGGGGTGGTATTGTCGAGAGCGTTGATTCCTCGAGAATTGTTGTAAGGGTTACCGAGGAAGGGGGAGGAGTCGATATATATAATCTTACCAAGTTTCAGAGATCAAACCAGGGCACATGCATGAACCAAAAACCAATTGTTAATACTGGAGATATGGTAGATCGAGGAAGCATATTAGCTGATGGACCTTCTACTGATTCGGGCAGACTGGCACTGGGGAGAAATGTAATTGTTGCCTTTATGCCATGGGAGGGATACAATTTCGAGGATGCCATACTGATAAGCGAAAGGCTTGTAAAAGAGGATATTTATACATCTATTCATGTGGAGGCGTTTGAGATCGAGGCAAGAGATACCAAGCTCGGACCAGAGGAGATCACGCGAGACATTCCAAATGTAGGCGAGGAGGCACTGAAAGACCTCGATGAAAGCGGAATAATCAGAATTGGCGCAGAGGTAAAGGCTGGGGATATACTCGTTGGCAAGGTTACGCCCAAAGGAGAAACTATCTTAATGCCTGAGGAGAAACTTTTACTCGCAATATTTGGTGAAAAGGCAGAAGATGTCAAGGAAAGTTGTTTATATGTGCCACCTGGAATTGAAGGGACAGTTATTGATGTAAGAGTTCTTTCGAGAAAAGGGGTAGAAAAGGATAAAAGGACAAAGAGCATCGAAGAAGATGACATGATCGAGCTTAAAAGAGACTTATTGGAAGAAATCAAGATCCTGCTCGCCGAGAAAGCGAGCCGGATAAGAAAATTACTAATAGGCCAGACATCGTTAGTTGATGTGGAAGTCCCCTCAACTAAAGATGTCATATGTCCTGCCGGCAAAAAACTCACAGAATCAGATCTAAACAGAATTGAAGATGACCGCTTGGGCGGAATAAGAATTGAAGATCTGGATATAAGGAGTAAAATAGAGAAGATTAATAAAGAGATTAATCAATATATAAAACATAAAGAAACCCTCTATCAGGAGAAAATCGAGAGGATGAAAAAGGGAGATGAATTGCCTGCAGGTGTGAATAAGGTTGTAAAGGTATACATTGCGATGAAGAGGAAAATTCAGAGCGGAGATAAGATGGCGAGTCGCCATGGAAATAAAGGCGTTGTATCAATAATAATGCCTGAAGAAGATATGCCATATTTACCTGACGGAACTCCTGTTGATATGGTCCTGAACCCTCTCGGTGTTCCTTCAAGGATGAATGTTGGACAGATACTCGAAACCCATTTAGGATGGGCTGCCATAACACTTGGTCTGTATGTATCAACACCTGTATTTGAGGGAGCAACGGAAACGGAGATTAAAGACCTCCTCAGAAAGGCCAGTCTTTCAACATCAGGACAGACAACTCTCTACGACGGCAGAACAGGCGAACCGTTTAGAAGCCCTGTAACTGTGGGGTGCATGTACATGCTAAAATTACATCACCTTGTTGCTGATAAAATCCATGCTCGCTCAATAGGCCCTTATTCCATTGTTACTCAGCAGCCGCTGGGTGGTAAGGCTCAATTTGGAGGTCAGAGACTTGGCGAGATGGAAGTCTGGGCATTAGAGGCATATGGCGCCACCCATACACTGCAGGAATTTTTGACGGCAAAGAGCGATGATATTATTGGAAGATCCCGCGTATACGAGGCTATTGTGAAAGGGGAACCAATACTTGAGCCAGGGGTGCCTGAATCGTTTTATGCATTAATAAAAGAACTCCAGAGCCTTTGCCTCGATGTCGAGCTTCTGGAGAAAAAGAGAAAGGCGGAAGAAAATTGATAGAAGATACTTATACCATTTTCCAAAGACCAAAAAACCCGAAGGACTTTAACTCCATAAGGATAAGGCTTGCATCTCCTGAAAAGATAAGGGAGTGGTCTCATGGAGAGGTAAAGAAACCTGAGACTATAAATTACCGCACATTTAAGCCAGAACATGATGGACTTTTTTGTGCCAAAATTTTTGGACCTGTTAAAGATTGGGAGTGCCTGTGTGGAAAATACAAGAGAATGAAGCACAGGGGAGTTATATGTGATAAGTGTGGCGTCGAAGTAATACAATCAAAGGTCAGAAGAGAGAGGATGGGACACATAGAGCTCGTAACCCCTGTTGCCCATGTATGGTTTTTGAGGGGAGTTCCCAGTAGGATAGGAACGCTCCTAAATATGACTGTGAGAAACATGGAGAGGGTCTTTTATTTTGAAGCATATATTGTAATTGACCCCGGAGATACGACACTAAAGGAAAAGGATATCCTTTTAGAAGAGGATTACAGAAAAAGGCTTTCTGAATTTGGAGACAGGTTCAAGGCAGGGATAGGTGCAGAAGCAGTAAAGGAGCTTTTGAAAAAGATTGACTTAGAAACATTATCAAAGGAATTAAAGGAGAAGATAAAAAGTGTTGTGTCATTGAGTTCTAAAAAGAGACTCACAAAGAGGCTTAGACTGGTAGAGGCATTTATAAAGTCAGGTAATCGTCCTGAATGGATGGTATTAGATGTCCTGCCCGTACTACCACCTGAGTTAAGGCCCCTTGTACCTCTTGACGGTGGGCGTTTTGCCACATCTGACCTCAATGACCTTTACAGACGGGTTATAAATAGAAACAACAGACTGAAAAGATTGATAGACCTCAAGGCGCCAGGCATCATAATAAAAAATGAAAAGAGGATGCTTCAGGAGGCAGTGGATGCCCTCTTTGACAACAGCGCAAAATTAAAGGTAATGAAGATGGGCGTCAAGCGAGCATTAAAGTCTTTAAGTACTATAATTAAAGGCAAGCAAGGCCGTTTCAGGCAGAATCTACTCGGTAAAAGGGTTGACTATTCGGGCCGTTCGGTGATAGTGGCTGGTCCTGAGCTTCTGCTCCATCAGTGCGGGCTGCCCAAGCATATGGCCATCGAACTTTTCAAGCCATTTATCTTCAACAAACTCGAAGAGAAGGGTTATACCACTACATTAAAGCAGGCCAAGAAGATGGTAGAAGAAGAGGGGCCAGAGGTCTGGGATGTCCTTGAAGATATTGTCCGGGAATATCCAGTTCTACTAAACCGCGCTCCAACCCTTCACAGACTTGGCATACAGGCATTTGATCCTGTTCTGGTTGAGGATAAGGCTATAAGGCTTCATCCCCTTGTTTGCACGGCCTTTAATGCTGATTTTGACGGAGATCAGATGGCTGTTCATGTCCCTCTGTCGATAGAGGCACAGATAGAGGCAAGGGTGCTTATGATGTCTGTAAATAATCTCCTTTCTCCGGCCAATGGTAAACCTATTGTCACCCCTACACAGGATATGGTTTTAGGTATATATTACCTTACAAAACGCAGGAAGGGCGCCCATGGAGAAGGAAAAACATTTGCCGATCCAGAAGATGTGCGCGTAGCTTACGACACAGATATTGTGAAAGAAAATGCCGGCATAAAGGTGAGGGTAAATGGTGAAACCTTTGAAACTACAGTAGGAAGGGTTATTTTCAGTGAAATCCTTCCAAAAGGAATCCCTTTTTCGATGATTAACAAAAATATGACAAAAAAGGAACTTAGCAAATTGGTAGAGTATACATATAAAACGTTGGGCATGAGGGAGACGGTTGTACTTTTAAATAATCTCAAAACAATAGGTTTCCATTATGCAACAAAGTCGGGGATTTCCATATGTGTTGATGACATGCATATTCCATCAAGAAAGGCTGAGCTTATAGCTGAGGCAGAACAGCAGGTAATGGAGATTCAGAGGCAATACGTTGATGGTTTTATAACACATGGTGAGAGATACAACAAGGTTATTGATGTATGGGCAAATGTAACTGAAGATGTCGCTGATGAGATGATGAAGGAATTGGGTGTTAAAGGTAAAGAGCATATAGCTGAAGAAGATTTTAAAAAGGGCGGGGGTTCCTTTAATGATATATTTATGATGGCTGACTCTGGGGCAAGGGGAAGTATCGCTCAGATCAGACAACTCGCTGGAATGAGGGGGATGATGGCGAAACCTTCTGGTGAAATCATCGAAACACCTATCACTGCTAATTTCAGAGAGGGACTTACTCCGCTGCAATATTTTATCTCGACTCACGGTGCAAGGAAAGGTCTTGCAGATACTGCTTTGAAGACCGCTAACGCCGGGTACCTGACGAGAAGGCTTGTTGATGTTGCACAGGATACCACTATTGTAGAAGATGACTGTGGAACAATGAGTGGCATATTGATTACTGCACTCGTTGAAGGTGGAGAGATAATACAACCGCTCGACGAGAGGATATTCGGAAGAACCCTTGCTGAGACATTGAACGACACTATCACAGATGAAATTATTGCCGATAGAAATCAGGAAATAGATGATGAACTGGCAAAGAAAATTGCAGGTTCCGGAATTGGCAGTGTTAAGATAAGATCAGTGCTCACATGCAATTGTAAACAGGGCGTTTGTGCAAAATGCTATGGCAGAGACCTTGCCAGAGGGGGACCGGTCGAGCTGGGAGAAGCAATTGGGATTATTGCAGCACAGTCTATTGGCGAACCCGGCACGCAGCTAACCATGAGGACATTTCATATAGGTGGAGCGGCAACAAAGATTATAGAGCAGGCAATTCTTACAGCCAAAAACCCTGGATTCATAAAGTTTGTAGATCTCCATGGAGTAAAAAACAGGGACGGTATTTTGGTTGTGTTCAATCGAAATGCCTTAATTTCTATCGTTGACAAAACAGGCCGAGAAAGAGAAAAGTACAACCTTGTATACGGCGCAAGGGTGTTGGTAGAAGATGGCCAGGAGATTGAAGCAGGCAAACAGTTAGTTGAGTGGGATACTTATTCTACGCCTATCTTGACCGAAGTAAAAGGGAAGATAGCCTTCGGAGACATAGTGGAAGGAGTTACCTTTAAGGAAGATGTGGATGAAATCACTGGACTTGCCCGCAGAGTGATAGTTGATTATCCTGTTAATATGAGACCAAGAATTTCTGTTAAAGATGACCAAGGCAAGACGGCAAAAATCCCTTCTACCGACAATATTGCAACATATTTTCTGCCAGCTGGCGCTCATATACTTATTGATAAGGGTGATATTGTATTTCCTGGCGATATCCTTGCAAAGATTCCAAGGGAAACTACAAAGACAAAAGATATTACTGGTGGTCTTCCGAGGGTTGCAGAACTATTTGAGGCAAGAAAACCCAAAGAGCAAGCGGTAGTAAGTGAAATAGACGGTATTGTGGAATTCAAAGGTGTTCACAAGGGAATGAGGGTTGTTGTCGTAAAAAGCGGAGAAGATTCAAAGGAATATACAATTCCGAAAGGAAAGCACGTTACTGTTCACGAGGGTGACTGGGTAAATGCTGGTGAGCCTTTAATGGACGGAGCTGTAAACCCCCACAACATTTTAGACATGCTCGGCCCGCGGGAAGTGCAAAAATATATCGTGGACGAAGTGCAAAAAGTTTATAGATTACAAGGTATTTCCATTAATGATAAACATATTGAGGTAATAGTCCGCCAGATGCTGAGAAAGATATATGTTGAGGAACCGGGAGATACCTCGTTCCTTGTCGGAGATGAGGTAGACAAGGTGATCTTTGCCGAAGAAAATGAAAGAATGAAGGCTAATGGCAAAATTCCTGCACAGGGCAAGCCAATGCTGCTTGGCATTACAAAGGCATCACTTTCGACAGAAAGTTGGGTATCAGCCGCATCTTTTCAGGAGACCGCAAGGGTTCTCACGGAGAATGCGCTGAGTGGCTCAATAGATGAGTTAAAAGGCTTAAAAGAGAATGTGATAATGGGAAGAATTGTCTCTACTGGCACAAGTACTCCTCTGTATAAGGAGACCTTAATTAAAGGTGACATCTATTCAATGCAGACCAAAGACGAAGAAACAGTATCTGATTACACAGAGTAAGGCATGATGTTTGCCTTAAATGGGAGAGATTTGCCCCTGAGTTTCATGGGTGACTTTAGCCGCCCATGAAACTCATTTATTCATCATCTTGAGAAATTCTTTATTGGCCTTTGTCGCTTTAATTTTAGTGAGTAAAAATTCCATACTCTCTACAGAACTCAACGAACTGAGAGCTTTTCTGAGTATCCACATCTTATTCAATATATCTGCAGTAACGAGCAGCTCTTCCTTTCTCGTCCCCGAGGAGTTAATATCTATGCTCGGGAATATTCTCTTCTCCACGAGCTTGCGATCGAGATGAAGCTCCATATTGCCTGTCCCCTTAAACTCTTCAAAAATTACATCATCCATCCTGCTACCAGTATCCACAAGTGCAGTTGCAAGTATAGTAAGGCTGCCTCCTTCCTCGATCTTTCTCGCTGTGCCGAAGAACCTTTTAGGTCTTTGAAGGGCATTGGCATCAAGCCCGCCTGACAGTACCTTCCCACTGGCCGGAGTTATTGTATTATATGCCCTTGCGAGTCTTGTTATGCTGTCAAGGAGGATAACAACACCTCTTTTTGCCTCTACAAGTCTCTTCGCTCTTTCAATTGCTATTTCTGAGGCCTGGCAATGTCTATGAGAGGGTTCATCAAAGGTAGAACTAATAATCTCTGCAGTACCTACCTGTCTTTTCCAGTCTATGACTTCCTCAGGCCTCTCATCAATTAAGAGTATCATCAAATGTATCTCAGGGTGATTCTTTATAATGGCCCTTGCTATGGACTGCAGGAGCATTGTCTTACCGGTTTTCGGAGCTGCCACTACAAGCCCACGTTGTCCTTTGCCTATAGGCGAAATAAGATCCATAACTCTCGTGGAATAATCGCTTTGATGGTATTCGAGATTTAGCTTTTCAGTGGGGTAATAAGGCGTGAGGTTATCAAACAACAAACGACCCATATTTTCTTCGGATGATTTATCATTTATGCCTTCTACTTTTAGAAGCGCAAAATACCTTTCATTTTCCTTAGGTGGTCTTATCGGTCCTGATACAGAGTCACCAGTTCTCAGTGCAAATCTCCTGACCTGTGATGGAGATATATATATATCATCCGGGGAAGGCAAGTAGCTGTAATCAGGAGAGCGAAGAAAGCCAAACCCATCTGGTAATATCTCTAAAACGCCAGAACCATAAACAGTTCCAGCCTTTTCCATCTGTGCCTGAAGAATGGCAAATATAAGTTCCTGTTTTCTCATTCCTGTTGCGCCATCGATATTGAGTTCCTTGGCAAAGAGAGCAAGTGTGTCAATGCCTTTCTCTTTTAATCCTGAAATTGAAGTATAGCTTCCCATCTGATCTTTACCTCTCTGAGCTATCATAAAATATTGACATTATGACAAAATGTCTTAAGGCACTGGGGCTCTACCCCAGACCCCGAAGAGAAATTTATTTAATCCTTGGGGAGTTTGCGGGGCAGAACCACTCAATCGTATTGTTTCAGAACCTAGTATCGTTGAGACAGGCTTAGGTTGACAATATACGAACTTCTGCAAAAGCCTCTATTGTTTGATAAAAGGATTTTTGAAATACCTAGTGGCTTAACAAATTGTTTAATGAGCCTCTTGCAAAAGTCCCGAAAATGTCACCCCGAGCGACGCGAGGGGTCTTA